>JAPULM010000600.1 GCA_027294925.1 bacterium | reverse complement strand
TCGGCGGATACCTGTACGGCCTGATCAAAGACATCCGATCCGATCCCAGAGGCGTCGTAGTAACCCTGTAAGAATTTATTCCAGCGCGGCACACTTTCCTTTTCTAAGACGTAAACAACTTCATCGAGAAAGGGCAGCCGCTTGCCACCGTCGGCCAGAAGATCGAGCCCTTGATCGCCTGGGGCACCCACTCTCGGGTAAGTCTCCGGGTGGAAATGTGGATTGCGGCGTAACACCATGCGATAGTTCGGCCGATTCATCGCCAAGGTGAAGGGGCCAGTACCGACCGGAAAACGATCCAGAATAATATTCTGCGCCAGCGCCGCGCTCTGCGTATAAAAACGATCGGCCTCCCAGGGCATGGGGGCAAAAAACGGCATCGCAAGCCAGTAGATAAACTGCGGATATTTCTTGCTGAGTGTAATGCGAAAGGTCAGGTCGTTGACCACCTGAGCACCAGGCAAATTGTACTGACGCAGATCGAGATAGACCGGATGCACCCGTTCATCGGCTTCCTGGTTATAAAACACCCCACCTGCCTGCCGACGCGCAGCACGAATGCGGTCGACCTCCTTCTCGATGGTCTGGCGAAAAGCCGTGAAGCCGTCGATATAGTTGGCCAGTAGCGGAAAAATCGGACACTCAATGAGAGGATGCGCCAGGCGTTTAATCTGATACACATAATCTTCTGCCCGCAAACCGCGCCTATCCTGCTCGGGCAGCGCGTTGGGATGGTCGATGTTTGGAAACGAAGCACCGGCCGGCAGATGCCAGCGATAGGTGCCATCCGAACGACGGGCAAAAGCCGGGTGATCCTGGTAACGAATATCAGGGCGCAAGGTAATCTCGTACACCACCCTGACAACCACGTCATTAGGCGCATCGGCCGGTAAAAGGCGGCCATTGGCGTCATATAGCTCGGGCATTGGCATTGCGACAGCAGTGAGCGGCGTCAATGCATAGGGACGTTTTAAGTAGTGATACTGAATCGCCGGTTCATAGATTTGATTGATAAATTTATACTCGTCCGAGGAATAGGCACGAGCCGGGTCCAGATGCTTCGGTTCCTCCGAAAACGTGTCATAGTAGATATTGCGTCCGGCCTCATCTGGCCGGTAAGGATTGTTGGTGCAAGCAGCAAAAATGAAGCTGACAAACAACAGGACAAGAAGCCGAAGCATGTGATAATGGCTTTCCATGACTGCTTAGGCAATAATCTGGCCACCATCGGCCACCATCGTGTGACCATTAATGAAATTGGCGGCATCGCTACTCATAAAGGCAACCAAATGGGCAATCTCGTCTACCTCGCCAAAGCGCCGCAAGGGAACTTGACGCAACATGTGATTGCGTAATCCTTCGATGCTGCGGGCCTCCGCATTCAACTCAGTCGAAATATAGCCAGGCGCCACGGCGTTCACAGTGATATTATGCCGCCCCCATTCAACCGCTAACGCCCGGGTGAGTTGCACCACACCGCCCTTGCTGGCGCAATAAGGCGCCACGTTGCTGACACCGACAAATCCCCAGTGCGAAGCGATATTAATAATTTTCCCCCGTTGTTGGGCGACAAAATACCGACCCACCCGCTGGCAACACAGAAAAATGCTGGTCAAGTTGGTATCCAAAACTTGATGCCAGTCATCCTCGCTTAGTTCGAGCAATGGCCGTTGCAACATGATGCCGGCATTGTTCACCAACACATCAATACGACCAAACTGCTCAAGTGTCGTATCGACCATGGTCTGAATCTGATCGGCGCGGGTGACATCCGTCGCCACCACACAGGCCGTGCCGCCAACCGCTTCAACTTGACACGCCGTCTCTTGCAAGCGTTCGAGGTTACGCGCCGCGAGCGTCACACGAGCCCCCCACTGCGCCAGAGCAACGGCAATACCTTGCCCAATACCCTGACTCGCCCCGGTCACAATAGCGACTTTATCCGATAGGTCAAGCGAGGTTGGCAAATTCATCTCATAGCCTCCTTATCGCCTGGACAACGCAGGTTATACAAGTCTCTGGCAAACAAGGCGAATTGTGGTCAGATATCACATCGCTTGTAAAGCATTTTTGGCCGTTATCGGTTGAAACGCGTCAAGGATAGCTTTGATGGCGGGCTGTGCAACCGTCTCCTGGGCGGCAGTAATTGAAAATGTCAAATAGACATAGTACTCGCCAAGCTTGTAAATATAGGATTTAACGGTCACCTCAACCGCTACGCCACCGGTGGTGTCGGTTGCCGTATAGATCCACTCCGCCACTGCCTGTCCGTTGATGATAATCTTGCCAATCGACTGCTGCACACCTGCGGCTTGCGGACGCCGCAAGTGTTCATTGACGTGCGTTTCCGGCATCGCCTGCATACGTTGCACCAATTCGGCAATTTCAAGCAAGGGGCCTTCTTGCACCACCATCACCAGTCCGAGCCGAGAAGCCTGGTCATAAGCCTCCAAAACCTGCTCTTGATCGGCCCGGAGACGGACGGGAACGGTAAAATACCGTGGTTTAACGGCAACGGCCCAATAGGGTGGGAAAACCAAACGAAAGCCAATCGCATCGTTTACATACACACGGTTTAAACGATCATAAGCACCAGAAAAACGCATCGGCACAGTAGCGCAGGCAACGCACAAACTAACGACCAGAACAGCAAGCACACCCACCTGTTTCATTTTTGCTGTGTCTCCTGGGAAACCGGCTTATCTGCCTGACCAGCAGGATTCTGAGGGGTAATCTCCCCCTTACCAATCGCCCCAGGGTAGTGAAAAAATCCCGGTAAGCGGAAATTTAGGGAACGATAACGGATATCATCATACGGTTCTTCGTAGTAGAGCGAGAAGGGATGACCATAATAATGGAAACTCCAAAACGGATAGTGCCGGTAATGGCCGCCGTACCAGCCAAGACCGAAGTGAGAGCTGTGGTGATATCTTCGTCTTCCCCTGGCCGATGCCGGGTCGACTAATCCACTCAACAGAAGAGCAAATACGACGACACTGAAGATGCTCATGTACTTCCACCTTATCATGCGATGCTTCTCCTCCTGATAGGTTGCTCAACTCTCGGGTTGTCGTCCATTAAGCCAGGCCCCAACGATTTGCAGCGCCACCGGCAAACCCTCACCGGTGAAGGCCCTCGCGAGCCTGCATATCGAGCACATCTTGCCCAATCGCGGTACCCGGCAGAGGGCGAAACCGCACCCGCTCGGGTGAGATACTATCGAGTTGTGCAAGCAGATCGGTCAGCGTTTCGATGGTGCCGACAGATGTGATTCTGGCCTGTCGGGTACCTAAAACCAATAACTTAAGTTTTTTGCCCTGTACAGTGGGTCTAAAGCAACCTGTTCCCCATCCACTATCTGTTTGCTACTTTTGCCTAGGTTTGTATGCTTCGAC
>JAPULM010000060.1 GCA_027294925.1 bacterium | reverse complement strand
TTTACTTAGGTCATACTGAGACATGGCGGCTGCTCGCAATATAGAAGCCAACCTTGGAGGGTCAAGTGATGCAGAATTTGCGCGACCAACTTCTAAAAACCGGGGTTATCAACAAAAAACAACAACGCCAAGCAGAGCAAGCCAAACGTCACGAGCGTAAACAACATCGAAAGGGGCAATTTGATGAGATTGCCCAGGCACAACAGCAACAGGCCTACGCCGACAAGCTCGAAGCGGAACGGGCTGCCAGTCGAGACCGGGCTGCTGCCCAGCATGCGCAGCAGGAAGCCAAAGAACGCCGACTGCAAATTCGGCATATTATCGATTACTGGCAGATGTCCGAGGACCCTACGGGAGACCAACGCTGGTATTTTACCACCCTCCAGAACACGATTAAGCATCTCTCTGTGTCAGACCCTCTGGCCTCACAGCTCACAGCGGGCAATCTCGCCATCGTTGCACGGCCTGATGACACGGATACCCTTTATGTCCTGGTGGATCGTGAAGCAGCCGCACTCATTGTCCGAATTGATCCGCAATATGTACGATTCCATAATCGAGAACCGGCAGACATGCCAACGGTAGAAAACGAAACCACCTAAATACAGCCGGATAGAAGTCTTTGAGCACTTCCAAAGCCTGGATGAGCAGGAAAATCATCAAGCTTTACCCCGGCAAACTGGTGAAGCCGTTTTGCTATACCGTGCTAATGACCGTGTTGCAGGAGACCAAGACGCTCAACAGCCATGTGAAACTCTTCAGGCGTGTTGAGGTTTTGAAAGGCAAGCAGTTGCGGATCAAAATGCTGTACCTCGTCGGTCGTCACTGTGCGTACCCGGACATCGGACAGAAAACCGACAATTTTGAGACGACCGGCAACAAGACGCTGTTGGATGGGTGTTAGGCACGCCTTGCTGTAGATGGCATGCAAGGGTTGCATATTGCCTTCAATGTCAGGCATCACCACGTCATAATCTGTCATTTGCGACATCATGTAACGCATCAAAGCCGCATTCAAGAAAGGCATATCACAGGCCACGACAAAACAATAGGGCGTTGAGACATGGTGAATGGCGCTATAGATACCGCCCAACGAACCCTTATGCGGGAATACATCGCCGACCATAGATAGACCGAGATCAGCATAGACATCGGGTGCATTGGTTACGATCATCAAGTCGGTAAAGACCTCACATAGTACATCGACGACACGGTCAATGAGACGGCGTTCGCCAAGCATCATAAGTGATTTATTTTGCCCCATACGACTACTCTGACCACCAGATAAAATGACGCCTGTCACAGACGGTTGTTCTTGCACCACACGCTGCTCCCCCACTCGACGTCCGGAAAACTTCTCATATTTCGACGCTCTCAACGTAGCTGACCTGAGACGCCATTGTAGAGCGGCGATAAGCAGCCTGTCAAACCGCATCTGACAAGTGTCAAAACCTCTACCACTCTGGTATTGACGCTGGCAAGGAAGCAAGGTAAGGTTACATGCCATCCAGTCATCAGTGCTGGACGGTTTTTGGTTTCACCTCTGGAACCTGAACAGCAGAGATGGGCATCGCATGATCATCCATGAGCTACACACGATTCAAAACGCACAGGGATACTTGCCGACGTCGGAATTGCAAGCGCTATCGCGTCGGCTCAATATCCCCCTCTACCGTATTCATGGCGTCGCAAGTTTTTATCCTCATTTTCGCTTACAACCGCCAGCAACGGTTGATATCAGAATTTGCCGCGATATTGCATGCCATCTGCGCCGTGCGCCTGACCTACTCGATATCGTGCGCACGGCAGTAGACGCCTCACCCCTGACTGACGTCAACGTCACACCAACGGCATGCTTGGGACAATGTGAAGGCGCGCCAGCCATTAGCATTAATAACCGGCCATATACAAAGGTGAATGCTCAGCGCATCACATCACTTCTGGATAGGTTGGCAAACGGCCGCACCCTTCGCCATCAACGATGGGGTGCAGCCAAGACACCATTGGCCTGCAATCCGTATGCAGGCCAATCGACTTATGCCGCCTGGCATCATCTACGTCAACATGGCAACATCAAAGCCACCATCGATAACCTTAAACAAAGCGGCTTACGCGGCATGGGTGGCGCCGGTTTTCCTACCGGGGTCAAATGGGAATTGGTGCGCAATACCGTAAGTGACGTAAAATACGTTATCTGCAATGCGGACGAAAGCGAACCCGGGACCTCCAAAGATCGCTTTATCCTGCAAAACGTGCCAGACCTCGTCATCGAAGGCATCGCAATGGCAGCGACCGTGGTAGGCGCCCAGAAGGCGATCATCTACATCCGCCACGAGTACGCCCGCGAACGCGACGTGCTGCGTCGGACGCTGCGCCAAGCTCAGAACGCAGGACATCTAGACGATCACATCACATTCGAAATCTTTGAAAGTCCAGGCGGCTATATCTGTGGCGAGGAAACCGGACTGCTAGAAGCCCTTGAAGACAAACGAGCCGAGCCACGCAATAAACCCCCCTTCCCAGGAACACATGGCTTATTTGGCAAACCAACGTTGATCAATAACGTTGAAACGTTCGCCATGCTTCCCGGTATCGCACTCAACGGCGGCAAGTGGTGGTCTTCTCAGGGCTACAACGGTACCGGTGGCCTAAAATTTTTAGCCGTAAGCGGCCATGTGAGACGCCCAGGTGTGTACGAAGTACCCCTAGGATTACCGGCGCGCGAACTCTTGTTTGAGCATGCAGGTGGCATGCACCGTCAGCGCCCGTTAAAAGCCTTTGCGCCTGGCGGAGCATCATCAGGCTTCCTGCCAGCCAGTATGCTTGATATCTCCCTCGACTTCCAAACCCTGGCTGAGGCCGGCTCTATGCTTGGCTCCGGTGCAGTGGTAGCAGTCGCTGAGGGCACTTGCATGCTCGACCTAGCCCTCAACGTCGCACGCTTTTTCCGCGATGAATCTTGTGGCAAGTGCGTACCCTGCCGAGTCGGCACAGAAAAGATCGTCATGCTGCTGGAAGGTATTCGGAACGGTCGCGGCAAGATGGCCGATTTGGAGCTTATCGAGGAACTCTCGGACGCGATGAGTCTGACATCGATCTGCGGTCTTGGACAGGCCGCACCTAATCCGATCCTATCGGTTATCAAGTATTTTAAGGGCGATATTGTCCGTTACATCAAGAGGTGACGTATGTCTGAAGCCACCGCGACCCAGGCACTCACGGTAACGATTGATGGCTGTAAGGTCGAAGTAGCCCGCGAAACAACGCTGTATGATGCGGCACAGCAAGTCGGCATTGATATTCCGATACTATGCCATTCCCCGCACCTGCAACCTGTGGCCGTATGCCGCGTATGCGTGGTGGAAGTGGAGGGTGCTCGTGTCTTGCAAGCGTCTTGTATCCGCCAAGTGGAAGACGGCATGGTCGTCCATACGCAGAGCGATAAAGTTAAACGCTCACGTGCAATACTGGTCGAACTCTTGATGTCGGACTACGCTAAACAACCCCAAATAGCCCATGCACAGACCGGTAAAACCGACCAGCTGCTCAGTCTGGCCCAACAAGAAAACATCACGGCAGCAAGATTTCCGGCCCGCCCGTTTGATAACGGCCGCGATCTGTCGTCGTCAGTCATCCTGGTGGACCACAATGCCTGTATTCTGTGCGACCGCTGCATTCGGGCCTGCAATGACGTACAAAACAACGAGGTAATCGGGCGCGCCGGCAAGGGATATACAGCCCGCATTGCATTTGATAACGATCTACCTATGGGCGAATCGACCTGCGTTTCCTGCGGAGAATGTATGGCGGCCTGCCCTACTGGTGCGCTAATCGACAAACCCCTGACCTTGCCCGTAACACGAGACCAACCTCTAAAACAAGTGGACTCTCTATGCCCCTATTGTGGTGTCGGCTGCAGCATCACGTACACCGTTAATACCGACAACAATACCATCGTGCAAGTGGCTGGACGCGAAAGCCCTGTCAACCACGGCCGACTGTGTGTAAAGGGGCGCTATGGCTTCGACTACGCCCACCACCAAGAGCGCCTGACGGTACCATTGCTCCGCAAAGCAGATTACTATCCTAAAACCGTTGATGCGTTGGACAACCCCCTCGATGCCTTCCGCGAAGCCACCTGGGATGAAGTGCTAGACCTGGCGGCACAGCGCTTCATGGCTATTAAGCAACAGTTTGGCAGCCAGGCACTGGCCGGCTTTGGATCGGCCAAGTGTTCAAACGAAGACAACTATCTGTTTCAAAAACTCATCCGGGCTGTTTTCGGTACCAACAACGTCGATCACTGTACGCGCCTGTGCCATGCCTCGTCAGTAGCTGCTTTAATGGAGCAGATCGGCGGTGCTTCGGTGTCGAATCCGTTCTCCGATTGTCTACAAACCGATGCCATTTTGATCATCGGTTCCAACACCACACACAATCACCCGGTGGCTGCCACTTTCATGAAACAAGCAGCTAAAGCTGGTACCACGCTCATCGTGGCTGACCCGCGGCGTCCAGAGATAGCCGACCACGCGGATTACTACGTGCGCTTCAATCCCGGCACCGACGTGGCCTTTCTGAACGGTCTTATGCATGTGATCCTGCAAGAAGGCTTGTACGACGAGCAGTTTATCGAACAACGGACGGAAGCCTTTGATCGCCTACGCGACACCGTCATGGCCTACCCACCGCGTGTCGTGTCACGTATTACGGGCCTTCCCGAGCGTGTCATTATTGACGTAGCGCGCGCTTACGGCCAAGCCGAACGCGCCATGATCTTTTGGGGCATGGGAATCTCACAACACACCACCGGTACTGACAATACCCGCTGCTTGATCAATCTGGCGCTGATGACGGGTAACATCGGCCGCCCAGGAACGGGTCTGCATCCGTTACGTGGTCAAAACAACGTGCAGGGCGCCTCCGACGTTGGACTTATCCCCATGGTCTATACGAGCTATCAAAGTGTGACAGATCCGGCAGTGCGAGAGAAGTTTGAGCGCGCCTGGGGGGTGGAGCTGGATCCCGAACCAGGCCTTACCGTGGTGGAAATTATGTCTGAGGTTCTCGAGGGTAACATCAAAGCGATGTTCATGATGGGTGAGAATCCGTTTCTCAGCGATCCCAATATCAACAAGGTGAAAAAAGCCCTCGCTAAGATGGATTTTCTCGTCGTGCAGGACATCTTCCTCACCGAAACAGCAGCGTATGCTGATGTCATCTTACCCGCTACAACCTTCGCCGAAAAGACCGGCACCTATACCAATACGGATTCCCGCGTGCAAATGGCGCGAAAAGCGATCGATTCGCCAGGCCAGGTACGCGTTGATTGGCACATCATCGCCGACCTGGCCAGTCGTATGGGCTACCCAATGTCGTATGCATCCGAGGAAGAGATCTGGCAAGAAATCGTCTCGCTGACGCCCGTCTTTCGGGGTATTACCTACGACCGCCTGCAACATGAGGGTATTCCCTGGCCCTGCCCAGAGCCGCACCATCCCGGTATTCCAATCCGCTTTACGGAAGACTTTCCGCGCGGCAAAGCCAAATTTTCACCGGCCGAGTTCGCGCCGGCAAAAGAACTTCCGGATGATACCTACCCCTTTGTCCTTAACACCGGACGGGTTTTGCAACACTGGCACACCGGCACCATGACCCGGCGCGCCAAAGCCCTTGACGAGATGGTGCCGGAAGCCCGTCTGGAAATGACGCTGGACGACATGCAGGCTATCGGCATTGCTGACGGCGAGCGGGTCCGTGTCGTATCGCGGCGCGGCGAACTCACCGTCAAGGTGCTGCAGTCGCACAAGCCGTCACGCGGTAGCGTCTTTCTCCCCTTCCATTTCCGCGAGTCGGCAGCCAATCTGCTGACCATTGATGAGCTAGACCCTGACGGCAAAATCCCCGCGTTCAAATTCTGCGCCGTGCAGGTGGAGAAAATTGGCGGATAAGCGTTACGCCATCGAGCCATATGTATGTGTCTCCCTCCTTTGCGCAATCGGCCCAAACGCTAAATTCACCGGTCTCCTTTTAGCGCCATGTCGTGCCTGGCCATAGCAGCCAACCTGCGGCAGAGCTGTTACGCACCCTCTTATGTATCCGTCTTGTTTATCACCATTCTTAACCTCACAGCCTTTACCTTGCATTGCCCCCCTGGGGAGCCAACCTGTCGGTAGCAGACATCTCTTACACTTAATTTCATCTCTCGGAAGACTATATCAAACAATAGGCTCAGAAATAATAGATATAAAATTATTTTAACTATTATTTCAATAAAGTTTTAATTATAATATAACGATACTTTATATTCTTATATACTTACCTTGAAAAATAATAAATCTACAAATAGGTTGATTAACAGGTTATGAAATTTACTACAACTCTATTAAATTTACGACAACTATCATTCTTATATTTGTTCCTATGTTTCTTTTTTCTAATCACCCATCAAGCTTTCGCCCGCCAGGGACAACCTCCCAACCTCTTCGAGTTTATAGCAGCTTTGGCTCCGGCAGAACTTCCTCCGCATGCATTGGGTGGCCGGGGACAATTGGTTCAAGTTCATGCCCAGGCCCTACACAGCCATCAATTAAACATACACCTGCCAGGCAACCTATCCCTAGTTGCCAACCGAACACGTCACGTGTCAAAAGGAGACAGGGGATTCACTTGGGTGGGCAATGTGGATGGTGTGCCTGGCAGTCTGGTGGTTCTGACGTCACACCAGGGCGTTATTGCCGGTAGCATTCGCCTTGGCGAGGCACTATTCGAATTAACGCCTGCCGGTAACGGACAACATACGCTGTTTCAAGTTAACGAAACCGCTTTGCCTCCTGATGGGCCCCACACCACTATTGATCCGACAGCCACGCAGGAGAACGGCGGCGACCCATCGACTCCGAGTCGTACGGAACCGTCAACTAGTCAAGCAACAGCCGGTTATGTCATCGACCTGATGGTCATCTATACATCCGCCTCGCGCAGCAGATATGGTCAGGCCGGTATCGAAGCCCTGATCATGAGTGCAGTCGAATCTGCTAATCAAGCCTATCTGAACAGCGCCATCGACAAACAGCTGAATATCGTCTATATGGGCGAAGTGAGCTACAGTGAAACCGGTAATATGGGGGACGCACTCACACGCTTACGCAGCACTTCTGATGGCTACATGGACGAGGTTCACAGCCTACGCAATGCATACGGCGCCGATCTCGTAGCAATGATTAATGAAGACGCCAACTACTGCGGCATCGCCTATGTCATGTCGTCTGAAAGTGCCTCGTTCGCCCCATGGGCTTTCAGCGTCACCCTTTCCAGTTGCCTGAGCAATCATACCCTGGCCCACGAAATCGGACACAACGACGGGACGATGCACGACCGAGACAACTCCAGCAGTTCAGGCGCCTATCCGTATGCGTATGGTTTTCGGCGCTGCGTTACCGACGGAACAGGATTCCGAACCATTATGTCCTATAGCTGCAGCGGCGGCACCCGCATCAGCCACTTCTCCAATCCCAATGTATTCTATAACAGTTTTGCCACGGGTATTGATTACGACATCGACCCGGCCAACTCGGCTGATGCCGCCCGCTCGATGAATAACACAGCCGACACCATAGCAGCATTTCGCCTGACGACGACAACCCCCCCCACGGCGCCGACAAATCTCTCAGCTGTTACCATAAGTTATGACCAAATCGACCTAAGCTGGAACGACACTGCCAGTGAAGAAAGCGGCTTTCAGGTCGAACAATCACTCGATAACCTCGCCTGGTCAGTTGTCGCCTCACTCAGCGCCAACGCCACCAGCTACAGCGATACCGGATTGACATCCAGCACCGCGTATTTCTATCGGGTACGGGCTTATAACGGCGCTGGCAATTCGGATTATTCCAATATCGACAGCAGCACCACTGACGATCCACCACCACCTCCTCAGGCGCCGGGGAACCTAGTGGCCACAACCGTTTCAGGCACCCAAATTGACCTAAACTGGAACGACACTGCCAGTGAAACCGGCTTTCGCGTCGAACGTTCACTTGACAACCAGGCCTGGTCAGTAATTGCCTCCCGCAACGCTGACAGCACCACCTACAGCGATACCGGCCTGCAACTCGCCACCACTTATTATTACCAAATCTACGCATTCAATATTAGCGGCGATTCGCCGCCTTCCAGTCCTGCCGAAACGGTGACCCTAGCTTATACAGACTATTATGCAGCATCTGAAACTTCGAATGCCGGGTCTGTTACTGGAACCTATGCAGACACTTGGTTTGACGATGGCGTGGCAGAAACAATAACTGAAGTCGAATCAGGGGGAAAGCCCAGTAAGCGGTACAGTTTCCTGGAGCATACATGGACCTTCAATATCGGCAGCGGTTCCGCCATCACCCTGCATGTCAATACGTTTGGCAGTGCCTCCACCGATGGCGACACCTTCCTCTTTCAGTACGCTGTTGACGGGGGAGCCTTTGTGGATACATTTGAGCTGATGGGCAACAATCTAACTGGCTGGGAAACCTGGTTACTGCCATCGATAGCCGGCGGTGGCACAGTCGACATCCGAGTCATCGACACGGACCGCACCCGCGGTCATCGTGCTGCGGACACAATATCTGTGGATGAACTGTTCATCCGAGTCGAGAGCGATCCTAATGGTACGCCCCCGACTACCCCCTCAGAACTCGCCGCAACCACACCGTCCGCCAATGAAGTGGCGCTGTCCTGGCGTGACAATGGCAACGACGAATATGGTTTCCAAATTGAGCGACTGCGCGATGGGGCAACATGGGACTTGATTGCCGATGTAGAAGCGAACCGTGTTCTTTACCAGGACCTCAGTGTAGACAGTTTCCTTCTCTCGTAGAGACTCCAGCTCAGCATACTTATCTTCCAGGAATGTTTTCTTTTCTTCAAGTTGCTCAAGAGTCGTTGGA
>JAPULM010000006.1 GCA_027294925.1 bacterium | reverse complement strand
CGAGATGTCCTCAGTGACATAAAGGTTCGATTGCACAAACCCCCAGCGCCGCGTTACGCACGCGCCTAAAGGTACCGGCGTGGATAAGCCTTGGGCTAATAAATAACAAGCTGTCCGGTATGATTTTAGTGCTTTTGAGCCTTTCAGGGGGCTGAGCAGATAATGTTGCTTGCCGCGCCACCCAAAGCGTTTAACAGTGACATGAGAACAAGGCGTGTCAAGGTCGGTCGGGCGTGCAATGGCATAGATGAAGTTGGGCTTTTGTTTGTAGACCCTGACGCTCTCGCTGACTGAAGGCGATGTCTCCCGAAGCCGATGTTGCAACCAGGTCGCAAGCAAAGGATGACTGACGCCGTATACACGCCCATGGCGGAAAACCTGAGGCTTATAGGGTAGGCAAGTTGAGGCAAGGGGGGGGCGCACTAGATGCTCCTGATGGGGGAATTATAGCGGGTCGCGCCACAAAATTAGGGCGTCTTCAGAAGGGCGACGATAGTACTGGGGCCGTGTCCCCACTGGAGCAAATCCGACTTGGAAATACAATCGTTGGGCTGCGACGTTAGAGGCGCGTACCTCTAGCGTTGCCTTGCGGCAAGCAGCCTCTCGCGCCTGGGTCATCGCATGTTCCAGCAGCTGTCGTGCAATGTTGCGTTGACGCCAGTTAGGATGCACGGCGACGAGAATAATGTGCATTTCGTCGATGACAATACGAAAGACCAGGTAGCCGACAATCTTGCCTGCTTCGCCGTCAGTGCGCGCAACAATTAGGCGCGATATTTTGCTGTTGGCAAGTTCGGTGACGAACATGGCCCGCGACCATGGCGTGGTAAAGGATAACCGTTCGATCATTAGGACCGTGTCGAGATCATCGACGTGCATGGGTGCAAGACGGATACTGGCGAAGATTTGGGAAGAAACCGGCGTCATATCAGACTCTCGCTTGGATAGCGCTCAAGCTTATCGTTGCTTGTGTCAAGAATGTAGTATTCGTCTCTGAGCTGATTTAGCGCATAAACGGTACTGGTTGGGGTCTGGGCTTGTTTGAAGAAATGGGCATGACCGCAAAACATCAGACGCGGTTGAACCGCATCCAGAACATCCCGAATAGCCGGCACGCTGTAGTCCGGTTCCCGGCCGTAGTCCAAGCCGGACGGGCAACCATGCACGAGAAAGATGTCGACATTGCGCAGCTGTAAGCATTTCTCGACATCTGTACGCAGGAAGAAGGCGAGACTTTCTAAAGGCCGCTGCGGACCATCTTCAAGGTCAAAATAGATTGGGTCAAAGGCGCCATTTAGTCCGGCAATACGAACCTGTTCATCGCCATCTTCTAGGGTGAGGATCGATCCTGTCTTGATATGATGAAGGTTTTGTAAGGGCCGTTCGCCGCTTTCGACCTGCCGAACAACGTCAGTCCAGTCGTTGTTGCCGAAAATCCAATATACCGGCCGTGCAAAAGATAGATAATTGCACATATCGCCAACTTGCAAGAACGCATCGACTTCGAGGCTTGCAGACAGATGGGCGGCGAAATCGATAGCGCGTGTATTGGAGCCCGGCAAATAGCCGTGAATATCACCGAGAATGCCGAGTCGCATCTGGTCTCCTTTGGTCGCATAAAAAGTAATGTCACGTCTTCATCATCAGGCGTAAAAGCGGACAAAAGTCCCTAATCGGTTCCAAATAGCGTATCACGTTTAAACATAACATGCCCCACCCTGCCAAACTGGTAGGGTCGGAGCGCAGAACTAGGCATTGTTTTCCGAATCTACCGGCAACAACATGTTGTCGATTAAGCGGGTTTTACCGATATGCACCGCCAGGGCGATCAGAACGGTTCCGCAAAGGCTGTCAATCTCTTGCAGGGTGCGAGGATCACTGATCGCAACATAATCGATCTCAGCGCCGGGCTCGGCGCAGATGAAATCTTGTAAGGTCTGCAGCAGCTTTGTCGCCTGGCGCTCACCCTGATCAACCTGATGTTTAGCAATCTGCAAGGCGCGCCATAACACCAGGGCGGCTTGACGCTGCGGGGGGCTCAGATAAGCATTGCGGGAACTCATTGCTAAGCCGTCCTTTTCTCGCACAGTTGGGCATGTGACAACATTGATAGGTATGGCGAGATCTGCCACCATCTTGCGAATGACAGCAACCTGCTGATAATCCTTCTGACCGAAATAAGCATTGCTAGGACCCACGATATTGAACAGTTTGGCCACGACCGTCGTGACGCCTTTGAAGTGGCCGGGCCGAGACCTTCCACACAGCGTGTCCGTCAGGTCATGAACGACGACTTCGGTATTAAAGGCGCTTGGATACATCTCTTCTATTGCTGGTGTGAATACAGCATCAGCGCCGGCTTGCTGCGCTAGATGCAGATCGCGTTGCATATCTCTTGGATACGCTTCTAAATCTTCTTGGGGCGTAAATTGTCTTGGGTTGACGAAGATCGACATGGTGACAATATCGCTGCTTTGGCGAGCTGCGCGGACAAGGCTGAGATGCCCCTCGTGCAAATAGCCCATGGTTGGCACAAAGCCTATCCGTTTGCCGGCCGCACGCTGCTGGTCTAAGTACAGACGAAATGCGTCAATGGTTTCAAAGCGCGCTAGGTCTTCAGCCTGATTCTGCAGCCCCATTGTGTGTCATACTCCCTCGGGCATGTTCTTAATCCGGATTATTGTCGTAACGAGCCAATATAGCACGGCTACTGATGGTATGCTACCTTCGGACATGTTAGTATACGGAACGAAAATTCTGCCGCGATCAGCCAAAGCAAATATTTTGGTGTTGGAATCATAGATGGAGTAAAGCCGATGCGTATTGAAGCGGTTGTCGGACGCGTACGCCAATGTATCCAACCTATGCAAGGTTATGTTCCAGGTAAGCAACCTGGTGACGACGATAGCTACATCAAACTCAATACCAATGAGAATCCCTATCCCCCGTCGTCGCACGTGTTAGCTGCTCTGCGCGATGCGATCAATGACAATTTGCGTTTGTATCCAGACCCGCTATCCTTTCGCCTGCGTGAAGCTGCCGCTCGGCTGTACGGCTGTCGGGTGGACGAAGTCATCGCCGGTAATGGCTCTGACGATATTTTGACCATACTGTTTAGGACGTTTTTAGACGCCGGCGATACCATTGCAACGCCAGCCCCGAGTTACGCCTTGTATAACGTGCTAAGCGCTCTCCAGGATGCATCCTGCGTTGAAGTCCCAATGGGACCCGATCATACGCTTCCCGAAGATCTCGATGCGCACGGCGCCAAAGTGATTTTTATTGTCAATCCCAATGCACCAACCGGGGTTTTGTTTAATCGTGACGTGCTTTACAATCTTTTAACCGACACACAGAGTATTGTGGTGCTTGATGAAGCATATGCAGATTTTGCCGGCGAAACGGCCATCAATCTGATCGACACCTTTGCCAATCTGATCGTGGTGCGGACCTTTTCCAAATCTTATGCGTTATGTGGTATGCGTCTGGGCTTGGGGTTTGCCCACCGAGATGTCATTGCACAGATGATGAAGGTGAAAGACGCTTATAATCTTGATCGTTTAGCCATGGTAGCGGGGTGTGCGGCCTTGCAGGATCAAGACTGGCTACGTGAGACAACAGCCAAAATCGTCCGGACGCGCACGCATATGTTGCAGACCTTGACGGAGATGGGACTGCACGTGCCTGCTTCGCGCACTAACTTTGTATTCCCTCGTATCCCTAACGGACGTGGACTTGAGGTATTTGAGGAACTGGAAAAACGTCATATTCTCGTGCGATATTTCAACGGCCCGATGACGGCTGACAGCATTCGTGTCACGGTGGGAACGGATGACGAGGTGGCGATATTTCTTAAGACTTTGCGACAACTGATGTAGAAAAAATGAACCTCACCTCTAAGTTTTGGTCATTTTAGACCAACTTGTCAGGCTGCATGTTGTGTACGGTTATGGCAAGATCAATCGTGAACCCTTTGAAAAGCGTCAGCCACTGTACTTTTGACTCCGTTGGTTCAAAGACGATGGCAAAAATATTGAGATAGATATTAATGACGCGTAAAAGATCATTACTCAAGCCCCGAAATGTCCTGGGGTCGGCTGAGAGTTCCGGTAACGCTGAGGTGGTAAGACGGCCGTTAGAGATGTGTGCAATGTGGAGCTGAGAATAGTTACTTGGCGCTATTTCGACCAATGCCTCCAGCGATAAATGGTGGTGATCGATTGGCAACTGTTCAGCAAACACAATGATATAGTTGGCGATGTCGGTCAGAAATCCCAACGCCTGCGTTCTGCTGGGGGGCTGCGTTGGGTTGCCGAGTTGTGTAAGAAGTTGCTCCAATTCGGCCATGAGAACGAAGGCCTGATGCTCTAGATTCGCACCGCTCGCAGAAAACATCTCCACCCTCGGTGCAGAGGAATGGTGCGTTGCCTCCTTGTTGGTTATAAGGCGGTCGTGAAACTTTGGAGGATTTTTCTGCCTCAATGAGATTGGTGCCATGTGACCTCCCGGTCGTCATCGGGTTGCTCAGAATAGAAGGCGTATCTAATGAGACCCCTTATTGTTTTTAGAGTTCGATTAGACCGTAAGGTATAGAGCAATATCTGTGCCACATGGTGGAGGGCGGGTGGTTCGTCGGGCGAGATACTGGTAGCAGCGGTAGGGCGCGGGAGATCGTCCGAATTAACCAATAAAGCACGAATGTTACTGAGGTCAGAGCGCTGTTACCTGTTACAGGTCCATGCTAGATGATGCCTTTAGCAATGAGAAAAAGCACAGCTGAGGCTATCTGTGATGTCGTAAGGCCATATGACACAATGTCAAAACGGTGACGTTGGGGCTGTGCTTTTGACGGAAATAATCTCCATTTTTCTGCTATGCTCGGCTCGGCAAACGAATTGACAAAGCGTCCTGGGAGAGGTTTTTTGCTGCATTATAATAGCAGACACAATCTGATTGATGGTATTGAAGAGATGGGCGGATTGACTACCGTTGTCGTTTTACGCCTCACACGTCTCATCATAATATAATGAGCAAAGTTGGAGGATGACGAGGTGAGAGATAGGTTGACCGGACAGACCGGCGCATTGCCCTACGTTGATAGGTCGTCATCAGCACTTGCTGGCTTTGATGAAACAACGACAGCCTTCGTCATTGAACATTTAACCGAGGAGCTGTTTGCCCCGGGCCAGGTTGTATTTGAAGACAATACTGATGGCGACACGCTATACATTGTTAAGAGCGGCCGAGTGCAGGTCAGTAAGCGGCTTGAAAGTGGCTTGGAGCATATCTTGGCCGAAATGGCTCCGGGAGAGTTTTTTGGTGAGATGGCGTTGCTGGAGGCTAAGCCGCGCTCTGCAACGGTTAAGGCGTGCACCCAGACGTGCCTTCTTTCGATGTCCCGCC
The DNA here is from genome assembly GCA_027294925.1 of bacterium. Next base: position 2,369 of record JAPULM010000006.1, on the reverse strand, counting down.
GAACGTTCAATACGCTGATTGAAGAGCATCCGACGGTTGCGATTAATTTTCTTAAAATCATTAGCGCTCGTTTGCGCGAGCGGACTCAGATGCAGGAGCTTTTATTACAGGAGAAACAATGCCTGGTAGAGGAGTTGGCGGGCAAAAATACAGCCTTGGAAGATGCCTTGGCTGAGCTCCGGGAAGCGATGCAAACCGTCGCCGAGCATGAACGGGTAAAGCGAGATCTTGAGATTGCGCATGAGATTCAGCAGCAAATGTTGCCGTCCGATTTTCCTGCCTTGCCCGGCGTGCAGGTCTATGGTACAACAGTCCCCTCACGATGGGTGGGCGGTGACTTCTTTGACGTTGTATGTCTGGATACACGGCTTCTTGGTGTGCTGCTTGGAGACGTGGCCGGCAAGGGCGTGCCCGCTGCAATACAAATGGCTCGCCTGATGGGTGAGTTTCGCGCTTGTGTGAGCCATTGTGCAGAGCCTGAGTATGTGGCGCAAACGCTTAGCGGTTTATTGTGGCAACGCAATAAGCGTCGGGCGTCTTTTGTAACCATGCAATATTTACTTTTAGACCAGGCGCAACAAACCTTGCAATTTGTCTGTGCTGGACATCCACCCATTCTACTCAGCCATGCTGACGGTGCTACTGAGCGTCTGGGGGCACTGCCGAATTTGCCGCTCGGTATTGATGATCAATTTATCTATCGTCAGGAAAGCTATCAGTTAAGCCCTGGTGATCGGTTGTTGCTGTACTCTGACGGGGCCTACGAATTACAGAATGCTGAAGGCGATATGCTTGGTCTGTCGCGCTTGGTCGAGCTGTTTGCCAGGTCGTCAGGTTCCCCTACTGATACGATTGAGGTGATTCAGCAAAATCTGGATCGATTTAGTGATATGCAGAGGCCGCATGATGACACTACGCTATTGTGTATATGTATCGATGAATGAGTGAGAAGGTGGCATGCGGCATGCGGCATGATTCTGGGCATCTCTAAGGACTGGATTTTACGGTCGTGGTGTAACGATCGTTGCACCGTGGGTGTCGGCGGATAATATACGGGTTTGGCAGCAAATGCCGTGCTGACTAAAGGTATGCTGCATGGCAGTCGCGATGGCGTCTGTATGGTCGCGAGCGAAAGCTAGCAGGCTTGGCCCTGCCCCACTGAGTGCAACGCCTAAAGCCTTGGCTTGGTAGGCAGCGCGTATGGCATCAGCCATACCGGGCACCAGGGCAGCCCGGTAAGGTTGATGCAGACGGTCATCCATTGCCGTTTTCAGCAAGTCAAAACGCTGTTGCTGCAAGGCGTAAACTAGAAGGGCTGTCCTGCTACTATTGAAGATCGCGTCTTCTCTGCTGATTTGCTTGGGGAGTACTGAACGGGCATCAGCGGTTGAAAGTTCAAACTCAGGAATGGCAATGATAGCGCTTAGTTCTTCCGGAAACGACAGCGACAGGTAATGGTGCCGGCCGTTGGCCATGTAAGAGAGGGTTAAGCCGCCCATTAGAGCCGGGGTGACATTGTCTGGATGACCTTCCAGTTCGATCGCCATGGCTAAAAGTGTCTCACGATTTAAGTCCGCGCCGCTAAGATAGTTAGCAGCGATCAGGCCGCCGACAATCGCCGTTGAACTGCTACCCAAACCGCGGGCCAAGGGAATATCAATCACCTGGGTTAAATGCATGCCTGTGCAGGTAAAGCCTACATGACTGAACAGATGACGAATAGCCTGCAAGACCAGATTGTTATCATTGCTGGGTAGATCAACATCAGGTGGTAAATCTACCCGCCAGCCGGGTTCCGATGTCACCACCAGGCTGAACCGATTGTAGAGTTGTAGGGCGAGTCCAAGAATATCGAATCCAGGGCCGAGGTTGGCTGTGGTTGCGGGCACACAGACCTCGACTTGAGGTGACGCGTTGCGCATTGGCTCCTTACCTTAGCATAGTCTGGCGCATAATTCTGCGGCGTGATCTTAGTGTAGTGCATCAGGTCTGGATGAGCAATGAGCAGACCGGGCTTTGCACGAACCGGCGCTGTTTAGGCCATGATGGGTGAATACGTATGGTATCTGCTGAGCACAGAAAACCTCTTTTGTTTCAATCTTTGCGGGGAACTGCGCGTCGGCTACGGCGTGTTAGTGTCGGCGGATTGCGTCATTTACAATCGACATCATTATTGCTTACCCGCTCATATTGGGGGCTTATGTATGCACTCAATTGGTGGGATATTATTGATGAACATTTTGTTCTTGGGGGCGCCATGATGTTCGACGATCTTGACCGCTTGCAAGGAGAGGGTGTCGCAGCCGTGCTTAATTTGTGTGCTGAACGGCCGGACAATCGGCGTCAGTTGCATGAAGCGGGCCTCGAGT
>JAPULM010000599.1 GCA_027294925.1 bacterium | reverse complement strand
AAATTTAGGTATTACTATGGCAATTCAACAATTATTAATAAATAATCCAGTGAGTAATTAGAATTCAATACCCAGCAAACCGTAATTTTTTCCCTTTCAATTCTAAGGTTGTCATTTTATATTTTTCTGCAATTTCTCTCTGTATAGTACCAGCGGAATATATGCCAAACCCCGTGCTCGTACTTATAAATCTACTTACCACACTCTTCCCACTACCTAAATCTCCAGTAATTGTGATCTTTTTCCCATGATCAATTTCATGCTCTATCATAAATAGCCTCCGTGAGCTACTTTGATACACTTCACGTTACATGTAATGAGATTAGCCAGGAAATAAATGTTCCAAAGCCATAAAACAAGATGAGCCTGAGCCCGCACTTCTTCATAGTAGCAAGCCCGGTTCGCACCAGCAAGGAAAAATACTCTGCCCCTCCCTCTCGACTGTCGTGCCCACGATGACCGCGACACCGCGACACGGTCAGTCCTGGCTGCGTTCATCGTACGGGTCCTCAAACACCTCCTCCCAGGTGAGCGCCTCGACTGGAGGAGAAGGAGAAGGCATACCCTTCTTCTTCAAGTCAGAATCACCCTGGGGTCTCATCCCATACACCCGGTTACGTCACCACCTGTACCTTTTCCCGCTCGACCAGATCCCAGTCGATCTCATACCCCAGCCCCGGTTTCTCCGGCGCATAGACCAGACCTTGGTCGTCCACCTCGATGTCTTCGACCAGACCAAATTTGTTGGCCCCACTGGACGGAAACACCTCGTAGTAATCGCAGTTGGAAATGGCCATGGTGACGTGCAGGTTGGCGACGTTGTTCAGAGAGTTGCCGCCGTGATGGATTTCGCATTTCATGCGAAACGCCTCGGCCATATGGGCAATTTTGATCAGCGGCGTGATACCGCCGGTGACGGCCACATCGCCCCGCAGGATGTCCGTGGCCATGTGTTGTACCCACTGGGCCATGCCGTATAAGCGACCCGGGGCGTATTCGACCGACATAATCGGAATGTCCAATTTCTGTCTGAGCTTGATGTAGTTGTATAGATCTTCTTCCACCAGCGGGTCTTCGTACCAGAAGTAGTCGAGGGCTTCGATGGCGCGACCGACCCAGATCGACTCCTCGAGCGTGTAAACGCCGAACGGGTCGAGCATCAGGACCATGTCATCGCCGACGGCCCGGCGCACGGCCTGGCAAATTTTGATGTCGTCACGAGGCACGCCGTGCGGGTGGATCTTGTATGCCGGCCAGCCCAGAGACTGAAAGTGTTGCGCTTCTTCACCGTAGGCGTCGGGGGTGGGAAGATAGGCCGAGCTGGCATAGGCCGGTACACGGTCTCGACACGTCCCCAACAGGCGATGAATGGGCAGGCCGGCAACCTTGCCGGCGATGTCCCACAGTGCCACATCTACGGCACCAATGGCATTGGTGGAGACAGAGCGGTTCATCTTCCACAGCCGTTCCCAAATGGCCCCACTATCCAGCGGGTTGCGTCCGACCAGAAAGGGTTTGACAAATTCCATCAGTGGGCCAGCAAAGGCATCTGCGCCTTGTCGGGAAGAGCCCAGAAAGGCATGTCCCTCGATGCCCTCATCGGTGTGTACAGTCACAATGCCCAAAAGCCGGCGGCCACCAAATGACGCCGTCCCGGTTCCCCAGGCGTCGCTCTTCCAGTTGAACATGGTGACGCTAAGATCGGTAATTTTCATCGTCTCTCTCCTCTCGCACACAAACCGCATCATGTCTTCAGGGGCTTCGAGATAGATCCCTTATTTCTGCTAACGGATGGGATAACCAAAGCATATTTTTTTCACCGCGTCAACACGAACCCATACCTGGAAGTGTCACTGGTGCAGACGTTCGCGAAGCAGTACAAGACGGCATGCGCCACAATCTACCAAAGGAGAAACGTGTCGATTCGTCTTACGCGATGGGCGCTTGCGTCGTATCAGCGTCGGATTGCAGATGGCGGAACAAGTCGTCGCCGAATCGCGCCCGTTGCGCGTGCACCAAGGGTGCCAGGAGCTGAATGAATTCGGCCCGTGCGGCCTCCGTGAGTTGGATGAGCTCATTTTGTCGTGGATCCAGCCGCGCCATGACATCGTCATCTTCCGCCGCGGCGAATTGCCGTTGCGCCCGAGTCGCCTCGGTGGCAGCGTCTATGACGGCGTGTTGGATAGCAGTCGGCCAGGCATGGTAACTGGCTTGGTGGCAGAGCAACACGGCGGCACCAAAGAAATGGCTGGAAAGCGTGATGTAGCGATGATGCTCATGAATACCAAAGTTGTAGATATTCGTCAGCGGGTTTTCCTGGGCGTCGATGCTTCCGGCTGCAACGCTCGCCAGCAGGTCCTTCACATCGAGTGCCACCGGTTCAAAGCCCAGCAGTCGAAACACCTCCTGATGCAGATCGCTCATCAGGGTCCGGATACGCAGCCCCTGACAATCCCTGGGATGGTGAATCGGGCGCACGCGGTTGCTCAGATGGCGAAACCCGTTATCCCACCACCCAAGCAGGCGAAACCCGGTGTGGGCTGCCAGACGCTCTGCGAGATGTTGACCGAGCGGTCCGTCGAGGACGGCATAGGCCATTGGACGATTGTTGAGCAAGAACGGCAAGTCCAGCAGGGCAAAGGCGGGAATCCGCGCGGCGAGATAGCTGGCGGAGAAGTAGCACAACGTCAGGGTGCCATCTTCGACGAAACGAAGCAAGTCGACGGCCTGATGGCCGGAGGCGATGATGTTGCCATCGAGGCTGAACGCCACGGCATCGCCAAGACGGCTCGCGAGAGCGTTGCCGAACACCTCAGCCGCTTTGTTGTGCACCGAGGTCGGCGGTTGGTAGCCGCCGAAGCGGATGTGAATGGGCTCCATGACGTGTCCTTCTGAAGATACCTCAGCCCTAGGCTATCGCCCGGGGCGCGAAAGTGATGACTCGCAAGTGATACATGGAGGGAGGATCAGCCTAGTATATGGGATGTCGACCCATGACCACAACACAGCGCGATTCTCTCTCGCATCCCCGG
>JAPULM010000598.1 GCA_027294925.1 bacterium | reverse complement strand
GCAGCGCCACGCCCAGGTGGTTTGCGTTAAACTTGTACTTCATTGCGATGTCTCCGCCTTCGTCTCATCGGGCACGCTGATTTTACGAAACCGTCTTAATTCAGGAATCTCGATCTGAAGCTCGGGATGCGCGTCTCGAAGCCGCTTCAGCTCCAATTGCGCGTCGTAGCCCCGTCCGCTGTTCGGCGCGTCGATGATGATCTTGCGGTAGTAGCGCACGGCGATGTCCCTGCGGCCAGGGATCTTTTCGGCCAAGACCGCCATTTTCCACCAAGTGATCCCGGCCTGCGCCCGGTCGAGCAGGCCCAGCTCATCGGCCTTCAAATAACACTCCAATGCCGTCGCGGCATCGTTTAGCAAATAGAAATAGGTACCGGCCAGATACGACCACATCGCGGACGCAAGGGGATTGTCCGGTCGAGCCCTAAGCCTTTCTTCCAGCAGGGCAACCCCTTCTCGTACCGACTCCTCCTCGTCAAAGACCTGGATATAGGAGCCGGCCAGTCGCAACAAAGCCTCCTCAGCGACCTCGATGTCAGGCCATGTGTCAATGACCTGCCGGTAATAGCCGCGCGCACCTTCCAGGTCGACCTGATCGCCTTGGTAATCGCGCACCTCCCGAATGCGCCCGAGGTCCAAAACGGCATAGGGCGCAAGTTTCGAATCAGGCACCTCATCCACCAGCAATTGAAAACTGCTCGCCGCCTCCGCGACCTTATCGGCGGTAGGCGCTGGCATATGCCAGGCGCACAGTCCCTTGCTGTATGTCGCTTGTTGCCACTGGTGCGAGCCCTTCTCGCTGCTTTCAATCACCGCATTGAAGAGATCATAACCCTGCTCAAAACTGAAGGTCTGGAGCGCTTCCGCGCCCTGGCGCATCAAATCTTCCGGCAGTTCGTGCCCACCGGAACCGTTGCACCCAGCACCGCACACCACTACCGCCAGTATCAGACAGACAACGCACACGCCAATGCCTTGAGACGGTTCCTTGTCGTCCATCCTATCCACTGTTCGCTGAAACACGCTATTCCTTCCCCTTTCCGTACATGAAATTCGGGACACGGTACCCGTCATCAGGTATCGGTAAGTTGGTGTGCCACCATGGCGTGCTCCCTTGCCAACTGTACAGCTTTTCGATTTGCCACGGCAACCTCAAATGACACGGCGCAATCACGTACGCGAGCGGGAGGACGGAGCGTTTCGGCGACGGATGCACGAGTAAAACTGGAGGCCTGGCGCGGAATATACAATGACCTACGCCCACACACTAGCCTGAATTACGCAACGCCGCAAGCCTACAGGCTTGCATGGGGACGGTCACTACCCCGATTTTCTCCATCGCCTAGTGGACCAGTTTTTGCGGAACGGTCAAGGGCGGCATGAGCCTTAAAACAAGGAGGGATCAGTTTTCGGGACCCACAACCAATCCCGACAGCTGTCGAGGGAAGTAACACAAAATTCGCCAATCATCCATGTTTTTCAACAACACTCTCTGTTGATGGGTGTGGGGAGTCTTCTTTAGTATGAACCGGACAGAATTCGTCATATTGAGGAGCCAGACATGAGCATCAACAGTGTCAGAGCCTTTATCCTGCGTGTGCCGCTGGGCAAAGAGAGGTTCTTCTCTTCCCAATGCGCTTTTCCCGAACGCAACAGTCTGCTGGTGCGCATCGAAACCGATGACGGACTGGTGGGGTGGGGCGAAGCGGGCCAATACGGACCGCCGGAACCGGTGGCAGCATGTATTGAATCTGTGTTCGAGCCCCGGTTGCTCGGCCGTGACCCAAAGCAGCCAGTGAGGATCTGGGAGGAGTTGTACGCGGCCACGCGCGATTTCGGCCAGAAAGGAACCTATATAGAGGCGATGAGCGGCATCGACATCGCCTTATGGGACATCACGGGCCAGGCACTGTGTGTGCCGGTGCACGTGCTCCTGGGCGGCGCGTTTCGCGACAGTGTGCCCTCGTACGCTACCGGCTGCTACTACCGTGGCGAGGATTATCTGGATCTCCACAAGTCCATACCCGCGCTGGTCGAGGAGGCCCGTGGCTACGTTGAGGCGGGGTTCAGCATGCTCAAGATAAAGGTGGGGCTGCTTTCGGTAGCGGCGGACCTTGAACGCGTTGCGGCAATCCGGGAAGCCATAGGCGACAAGATGGGATTGTTTGTTGACGCCAATCATGCTTACAACGCGCACACGGCGATCCGCATGGGGCGCGGTTTGGAGAAATACGGCGTGTTGTTCTTCGAGGAACCTGTGCCGCCAGAGGACCGGGCTGGGTACCGTCGCGTGCGTGAAACGCTTGACATAGCGATTGCGGGCGGCGAGGCAGAGTTTACTCGCTACGGGTTCCGTGACCTGATATCAGAAGGCTGTGTTGACATCATTCAACCTGATCTGACTGTTACAGGCGGATTCTCGGAGCTGATTAAGATTCAGGCGCTGGCATCGAGTTTCGGCGTGACGGTCATTCCGCACGTGTGGGGTTCGGGCATAGCGCTGGCTGCGGCGCTGCATGTCCTTGCGACCATTCCGCCATTTCCCCACACGGCCAATCCGATACCCTTCCAGAACGAGCCCATGGTCGAGTTCGACCGCAACCATAATCCATTGCGCGACGACTTACTAAAGACACGGTTCGAACTGGTG
>JAPULM010000597.1 GCA_027294925.1 bacterium | reverse complement strand
ATGGGTGCGCTCGATGGGGATAAGTAAAACAAACGCTATCGCAGAGAGTGCCTGCATGATGCGATCGTGTTGAACAAGCGACATGTAAAGCGCGTGCTGCAATCGTACGTTGAGTATGATCGTGACTGGCGCCCGCATTGGTCACTGGAGATGGATGCGCCGTTGACCCGGCCGGTGCAGGGCGCGCAGCTTGGAGCTGTACGAAAGGTGGCAGAAGTAGGCGGATTTGATCATCACTATGAGCGACGAGCCGCGTGCGGACATGGTTCCGAAACCCTGCGTTTTCAACTGCTACAGGATTTCGGGACCCACAGGTGACAAGACAACGCGTCATTTGTATCATGCCTGGTAGTCACAAGTAAACAGTGTCGTGAGGTCAATACCTCTGCTCTATCTTGGAGATATCGTATGCAACAGGGTTTGGCAATTTGGGCAATGCTGTTGCTGTACAGCATTTGCCATGCAGGGCAAGAGCAGACGCCACCCACAAATGTTGGCGCTTTAGCGCCGCAGCTTGAACGACACGCCATAACGTTACGAGGTCTTGAGCGCCGTCAGAAGATTCACTGGGCAATCGTCAGTCGGCAGCAGTTTCAGGCTTATGTCCGCAGCATCTTCGAGCAACAATACACGCCTGGAGAGATACAGCGCGAAGGCGATGCGTACAAAGCGCTTGGGTTGATTTCCCCCACGCTCGATTACGAACGGCTGATCTTGACACTGCTTGAGGAACAAACCGGGGGCTATTACGACCCGCAGAAGGATACCTTCTATTTGGTAGATCGGGGTAATCCAAATCTACAGACGGATGTGATCGTCCATGAACTGACACATGCGTTACAAGATCAGCACTTTCGTATCGACGATTTTGTCTCACGCATCAGAGGCAATTCCGACGCCATGTTGGCCCGCGCCGCCTTGGCTGAGGGCGAAGCCACCTGGGTCAGCATGGCGTATACAAGTGGCGCCGACGATCTTGAACATTACGCTCCCTCGCTCGAATCTGATGATAGTAGCTCCCAGGAAGCCGCAGATGAGGTGCATGCCCCCCACTTTCTACAAGCACTCCTGATGTTTCCCTATACGCATGGGCTTAAGTTCGTTAACTATGGACGCCAAACAGGCGGCTGGCAGCGGCTGAACCAGGCCTATGCCGACCTGCCCATGTCGACCGAACAGATTCTGCACCCGGAACGCTACTTTGATACGCGGGACAATCCAGTCGCCATCCGTCTCGCCGTTGACGACGCGATGAAAGAGCAAGGTTGGGAACCCATCTTTGAAGATGTACTAGGTGAATTCGTGCTCCGATACCTACTGGCTATGCAGGGCAATCTTACCAACGCCATACGGGCGGCCGCGGGATGGAACGGAGACAAGTTAAAGGTCTTCCGTAGGAATGGCAAATTGGCATGGGTGCAATTATCGGCCTGGGACACCCAGCAAGACGCGCATGAATACACCATCGCGATGGGGCGTGTACTAGCAAAGCAGAGACCCGATTTTAGACGCCGCACGACCTCCTCTGCCCTCCCCAGCACACACTGGACGCATCCCCAACAAGATCGTGTGATGACGATCCATCAACAGACAAACCACGTACTCATTGTCAACAATCTGGAGTCTGCCCTGGCAGTGCGCATTGACCGGCTAGCCTGGTCTACTTCGCAGCCATGAATCGGCATACCCGGAATAGCCCCTCTTCTATCAATTCCGCATTGCGCATTCCGCCTGCTGCTATAGGGATGGAAAATATGCAAAACATGTTAACCGGATACTTAGACCTGCCCTTACGTCGAGGCGTGACCACGCCGCAACGCACGACCGGGCAGCGCACCGGTATTTTCGCTCTGATCGATGACCACAACGCCATTGATAATGACGTATTCAATTCCCACCGGATAATGCTTGGGATCGTCTTTGGTGGCGTCGGTTTTGACCGTCTTGGGATTGAAGACGACGATGTCGGCCTTAAACCCGTCACGCAACAAGCCGCGGTCCGGCAGGCCCAGACGTTGTGCCGGGAAGGACGTCATCTTACGGATGGCCTCCGGCAGACGCAAGTGCTTCTCGGCCCGCACAAACTCTGCCAGTACAATGGGGAAACAACCATAAGTGCGCGGGTTAGGGTACTCACCAAACAAGATGGCGTCGCTGGCGATCATGCCACAGGGGTGAGAAACAAAGGCCGGCAGGGTCTGCGGGTTGGTGCCCAGGCCAACGGTGGAGATGCCCAGATTCTCTTCGACCAGCAGATCAAATAGGGCGTCGGCCGGGTCCTGGTTGCGCAGCTCCCCAATGTGGGTAATCAGCTTACCATCGTATTTTTTATTCTGCGGCTGCGTGAAGTTGGTGAGCCAGTTGCTCTCCAAGCGATGGCGAGAAATTTCTTTCTTCATCCTGGCCCGATCATCAGGGTCTTGTAACGCCGCCATCAAGCGCTCCGGACCGCCGTCTTTGGCCCAGAAGGGAACGCCGATCGCCACCATGGTGCCCGAGTAAGGATACGTGTAACAATCGAACGTCACGTCCATCCCGTCGTCACGGGCATTTTCCACCAGACCCAGATAGTCTAAATGGCTCCCCACCCCCTGGGCGCTCTGCCGATAGTGCGTCAGATGGACCGGACTGCCACTGCGCCGGCCGATTTCTAGCGCTTCCTCCCAGGGTGCCAGCAAGCCTTTGGCGCGCAGGCTAGCGCGCGTGTGGGTGTGGTAAAAACCGCCGAGACGGGCGGAGACCTCGGACAGCGCAACCAGTTCGTCGGTGTCGGCGTAAGCGCCAGGCGGATAGTCCAGCCCGGTGGACAGACCCCAGGCCCCTTCTTCCATCGCCTCGCGGACGACCGCTTTCATATCCTGCAACTCGTCATGGGTTGGCGGGCGGTCGTGCCAACCAACACTCCAGATACGCACCGGTGAGTTGCCCAGAATGTAGGCAATGTTGATCGCCACCTTGTTGTCATACTTGCCAAGCAATTCCGCCACGGTAAGCCAATCGGCCGGCATTGGCGGATAGCCATTGAGACCTGAATCGAGCCAGATGTAGCGATGCAGCTCTTCCTGGGTTTTGAATGGGGCGTGCGAAATACCGTCAATGCCGACGAGTTCTGTGGTAACGCCTTGCCGCACTTTGGGATCATGATGCGGTTCGCCAAAAATGGTGAGACCGGCATGGGAATGCAGATCAATAAAACCCGGGCAGACAACGTGATCAGTCGCGTCAATGACACGTGCCGCCTCGAGGTGGTCGATAGCACCACGGTGAATGGTGACGCATTCATCCTGGACCAGCACCGCGGCGTGGAAACCTGGACTACCACTGCCGTCGACGACGAGCCCATTCTTAATGATCAGATCGAGCATGTTGTTCTCCCTTATCGCAATGGTTCAATGAGCGTTGTTGTGTGCTCAGACGGATATCTTCCGACCTTAATTGTCGTGCGACAAGGTGTCAATAGGAGATTACAACAGGATATTCAGCCTACCATCAGTATTCGACTGGGAACCGGTTGGCTCGGGCTCGGTGGACTCGGTCGTCTGCGTAGGCGCGGCGGCCACCGTTTCGGTGGATTCGTCTGACTCACCGTTGGCCTGCACCGTCAACTTGAGACGTTGGGCGAAACGGGTTGAGACCCGGGCCACCCGCTGCCGGCCGGTAGCGTCCAGATCGAGTTGCTCTGCAAGTTTTTCAAACAACTCGGATACCAGCCCCGACAGTCGCTGCCCAAGCCTGGGCGCGGCAACCTTAGACTCATCAACCGCTTGCATCATGTCGTCAACAATGGGGTCGAGGCTGGAAGGTATGGCTAAGGCGGTGCCGCCTGATGTCGTGTCAGCGGCTGTAGTCGGCAGATGATTGCGACGCTCATAGGTCGCATAGGTCGCAGTGGATTGGGCAACGCTAATGCGTTGATGCAATTTCAGACTGGCGCCGAAGCTGGCGATTGAACCTAGATCGTCAATTGCCAGTGTACCGTCTAGGGCTTGGTCGAGATCGCCAGTGAAAAAATCAGTGGCAATGTTCAGCAAGCGATCAAACAACTTTTCAATATCAGCCAACTCCTCGGCGTTCAAATCACCTTCCACCATAACCGTAACCTCCTGCCTGGCACGCACCGACAGAGATTCGGCATGAATGTCCGGCATGCCGTGCAGGCGCCCCTGCGCATCATACGTCGTATAGGCTATGCGTGAGACGGATTTGGCCGACAGGGTGACTTTGTCCCCCTCAGCCGTAGTCAGAGTGAAATCCATCTTGGCCCGCGTGCTGGTCTTCAGTTGTGCCGCACTTTCAGTATGCATGGTAGAACGAGGCTGGAAAAAGTTTTGCAAGGTTGACCCTTGCAATGAGGATGGTATATAGCTCGACATGGTGACGCTCCTCTGGCTCTGTTCCAATGATGGTGACGCTCAACGCATCACCATTTTTTATCGGCGGCAGCACAAAAGACTTGAGGCGAGAACTGCCATACGATAGGGTAGGCTCTGTTATACTCGAGGAACCCGACAGTCAAATCACGGCAGTCTCTTCATCACATACGACCTAAAC
>JAPULM010000596.1 GCA_027294925.1 bacterium | reverse complement strand
TGACAAACTGAGGCAGCCCCGTTCCGGTTTCCTGTTCGACTTGGGCAAAGAAGGTCTCGACGTGGTCTTGGATGACCTGGTAGAGCGTGGTGTCTTCAGGTCGCCGGCGTTCGTAGGGAACCGCTGTGTCACCGGCTGCAGGCGGGATCGCGGCCTTCTGGGCCGCGCCATCCTGCGTTGATGGATTCGTTGTCCCAGTGGCCACCATTGGCATGGTCAGGGTGCCACTGGCTTATGCGGGATAGGTGCGAATCACCGCGATGACCACGGCGGCAATCCGCAGGTGCTGCTGCGGGAGAATCGTCGGATAGTTTTGGTTCGCGGGTTCCAGCCAGACTCGCCGCCCCCGCTTGCGAAACACCTTCATCGTCCACTCGCCATCGACCTCGGCAATCACGATGTCCCCCGTCTTGGCCTCCTTCCGTCGCTCCACCAGGACAGCATCCCCAGGGAGAATCCCGGCGTCAATCATGGAATCTCCTTGAACGCGGAGCAGATAGGTGGCTTGGGGGTTGCGGATGAGGTGTTCCTCCAAATTGATGGTCTCAAGGTGGACCTCTTCCGCCGGGGAGGGGATGCCCGCTTCCACCGTGCCTAACACGCGGATCTCGGAAAAGAAGCGACTGGGCAAGAGCCGTCCCGCAGGGTCTTGCTGGATCAGGTGGGCGGCGAGGAGCTTCTTGACCAGCTTCGCCGCCTCTTAATCCCGGATGGTTTTCCTCGCGTGTCAGTAGACGACTCTGGCGATCTCCGATCGTCACAGGACGGGTGTGTTCAGACCACGGAAAGTTATGTCGGAGGACTAACTTTGCGGCTTCTTGACCTCATATCGCCCCCGTTTTAGGCATGATTTCAACCTGATTTGACCTTGATGGAGACGTCAACCGCCCAAAGCGTGTTTTGTTAAGATGAAAAGAGGGGCGACAAGGTGAGTAGCGGGAATTGCTGCGGAGAGTCCAACAACTACGGACGGTTCAGTGACCCCCGCGTCGACGCGCTGTTCCAGCAGCAGCGCCGCGAGGTCGATGAGGCGAAGCGCATCAAACTGGTGCATGAGATGCAGCGTGCGATCCTCGACAAGGTCTGGTGGTTCCAGGGCTTAGGCTGGACACGCATCGAGGTCCGGTCGTCTCGGATCCGCAACTACGAGCCACACCCGAGCCACTGGGACAATAGGCGCTTACAGGACGTGTGGCTGGCCGAGAAGTAAGCGCGCAACGGCGACTCTTTGTGGGAGTCGCCGTTGCATGTAGTACCGCGCTCACTTTGACCCAGGTGGGGATAGTGCCGGGTTGGGAGAGCATTGCTTGACTCCCATTTCATAGGCTTCCCAGAGCTTCCGCTCCACGTAGTTGTAGATTGCCAGTGCCTTCCCCAGCAATGCCACCAGCCGCCGTGTTGCATGCCGCGACCAGGGGCCGCAGCCGCCAGCTGACGGAGGGGGCTACCGCAAGCGGCGCACCGAAAATCGCGTTGGGAATGCCTCTACATCATTTGCTGGCTCATCACGTAAAATGACCAAGAACCCATTTTTATCTTGACAATGAGGTACACCTCAGGCATTTTGGCAACAAAATACGAGCGTGGAGGGGGAGGCAAAAAACCATGGCGTTTTACAAGAGCACTCATCGTATAGAAAAAGAGCGCAGAATTGCAGCATGGACGCAACTGCGCGACGAGGCGTTTGAAAAACTTAGCTGTACCCACGAGGACATTGCCGAGCTGGAACGCTGCGTGCACGGACAGATTGTGCTGCCCGACGATGCCACGTACAACGCATCTCGGCAACAATCGAACCCAGCCTTCCAGAAATACCCTTGCATCATTGTCTACTGCGAAACGGCGGGAGACGTGAAATGCTGCCTGAGATTTGCGTATAAGTTTAACTTATGGGTCGCCTGCAGATCAGGTGGACATAGTACGGCGGGCTACTCGGTGAACGACGGGGGCATGGTCATCGACACGAGCCGCATCCAGTATGTACACGTTGATCGTGATGCGAAGCTGGCACATGTGGGCGCCGGAAGCAGTTGGGGCTTTGTGTATGCGGTAGTGGACAGTTTTGGGCGGCATATTCCTGGCGGAGGCTGCGAAAGCGTGCATATCGCCGGATATATGCAGGGAGGCGGCTACAGCTTTACATCCCGTGAATTTGGCATGAACTGCGACAATGTGCACGAAGTCAAGGTCATGCTGGCCGACGGTCGCATCGTGGTCGCGAACGAGGAGCAGAACTATCCGTTATATTGGGCCATTCGGGGGGGGACAGGCAATAACTTCGGGGTGTTGCTCGAAGTCACCTATGCACTGCACGATCCGGGGCAGTTTTGGGGCTTTAGTATTCTCTGGGAGATCGATGATGCACCGGCCGCTCTCTTCGAAATGCAAAATAACTACATGAAGACTGGGGCGTCGCCCAAGCTCGGCTTCCAAACGATCGGGACCAGCCAGGGGCCCCCTCAGAATAAACGTCAGGTCTTACTCATGCGAGGGATGTACAACGGCACCGAGGAGGAAGGCAGGGAGGCCATTCGCTCCATGTTGCAGACCCCGGGTGCCCAGCTCCAGTATGGGTTTTCGGGCTCCTACAATGAGCTGAACAGTTATCTCCTGGAACAGCCTGAACCTATCCCGAGCCTACCCACAGGCGCAAAGGAAGACAAGCAGTCCGGCTACATTCGCGCTCCTCTCAGTTTAGTGGAATGGCAAGGTGTCATTGCGTTCTTCAAGACATCCCCCAATCTCTATAGCACGTTTGACCTGGAAGCCTATGGGGGCGCCATCAATGCCTATCCACTTGGCGGCAACGCCTTTATTCATCGGGATGCGTACTGCGACTTTTTCCTTGACGTTTTCTGGGTGCAAGACGACGAACGAGCCCAGGTGGTACAGTACTTAGATGATTTTATGGCGATGATGCAGCCCTATTTCGACCGTCCTGACGGCCGGCCTCAGGCCAACCAGGACTATCCGAGAGCAACGCAAACGAATTACCTGGAGTTGTACTTCGACGGATTTATCCGCGACATCATCACCGTAAAACGATTGTACGATCCCAACAATTTTTTCCACTACCAGCAGAGTATCCCGCTCGAGTATCCGCCGGACGTTGAGATCAACCCCGCTTCACCAGGGTTTACCGGCGAGGAGGAGATCGTCTACGAATCGTATTCCTCCAGCATTGCCGAGGCAGCAGCCTGATAGGCGTGGTCGCCAGCCGCGCGGTCGCTAGCATCAAAAAATCCATCAACTCTTATTGTATATCTAAAACGCAAGGTACTATCGCGAGTTTGCATTAGCTCCATCCCCATCCAAGCCATTGATAGCAATACTCTTATAGCTGTTCACTTGTTTGAGGGCTGTGCTGATGGTACAACGCCGATGGCTGTTTCCGCTGTCACGGTGTACAGTGGTATTGCTCGCCGTTCGCAACCATAATGTGGAGAATCGTCGGCAGGTTGATCTGACGGTATCGGCAGCAGCAAACCTCACTTTTTCCTCTCATACTCTTGGCACACTCTTCACCCAGGCAACTGGCATCCCCGTCCTCTTCAGTTTTGGCGCGCCAGGTCTCCTGACGCTGTGGACGCAGACCAATAGACCTCTCTCCCTCAAACGGCTTCAAGGCCCGATGCGTTCGGACATCCCAAACCTCGCCATAATTTGCGGTTACAGTTGATAGGCGGATCGCTCCGCCTACCGCTGCTCCAGAACGGAGCATGAGACTTTCGCTTCACGCCGCTCCTCAGTATCCTGATGCTTGTCACGCATACCAACCGGGAGATACTCCTCGTGTTCCCGGGTCTTCGCATCATGGCAATGTCCATGTAAGGCTTGGAGGTTGCTATAACGAGAATTACGTCGATCCCCGTTCCTGTGATCAACCTCAAGCCGGTCATCATGTTGGAAGTACTGCCCACAGTAAGCACAGCGCCCGCTCTGTCGTTTGAGCAGGGTGGCTACGCGGGTTTTCACGGTCGGGAAGTGGGGAATAGGAATTATAAAAGGGGGAATAGGAATTATAAAAGGCCTTTTTGCCTGGACAGAAAAGTACCAAAGAACCCGGTGAGAGGTCAATCACGCCAATCAGGGAATGACTACCGCCGCTGTCAGGTGCGCAGTTGACGGAGGCCCTTCCCTGCTTGCCCCTGCCGTTTAGCCTCTCCGGCCTCATGGGCTGAATTTCCCCCCCTTTGCACTTTTCCCCTATTCCTTTATCCTATCCCAAGTAGAGACCCCGTTATTTCCAACCAGGGAAAAGCATGACTAAACCGTGGCTCAGTCTTTCCATTGCCGTCGGGTTGGTCCTTGTGTTGGCCACACCTACCTGGGCCGACTATCAGGCAGGGGTTGATGCTTATCATGCCAGTGACTATCAGACCGCTCTGAAAGAATTTCGGCCATTGGCAGACCAGGGAGACGCGGCCGCCCAGAATACCTTGGGGTATATGTATGAGTTAGGAAAAGGGGTGTCCCAAGATTATCAGGAAGCCTTGCGGTGGTACCGCCTCGCTGCGGA
>JAPULM010000595.1 GCA_027294925.1 bacterium | reverse complement strand
CTGTATCCACCGTCTAGCATCCGTTAGCCGGCTAAAAGTCCCGGACTGGGCGGGATGTCCTTTAAGCCGAATCTGGACGTGATACGCCGTGCTACCGTCCGTGTTCGTGCGTGTTCGGATCGTTGCCATTTAGGTCTTTGTTTTTTCCTGAGTGTGCTAAAATTGTGTCATAAAGAGATAGGGCATCCATATCCCTTTATAAATAAACGTTAATATTCAACAACTCTCATTATACAAAATCTTGTGTGTACGTCCAGAAGGAAATGTTTGTTTCATGCATACTCGGGCATTTTTAATTGGAAATGATAACCTGCAGAAATTTGTCTGCCATAATAGAGCGGGATGCGGTACAATAGCCGCAGCCGCCGCAGCGGAATGCATGCCGTACAATTTCTGATCAGTCTGGGGACTATAACATTGCCGTCACCGCTTTCCAACCATCAACTAACTCAACAGATTAAGACACAGGCACGGGCGCTTGGATTCGATCTGGTCGGTGTGGCGCCGGTGCATGATAGCCCGGAATTGGCCTTTTTCGAGCGCTGGATTGAAGCGGGTTATGCCGGAGAGATGCATTATCTCGCACGCAACATGGCGCGTCGTCGCGATATTCGGCAAGTGCTGCCCGGGGCGCAATCCGTGGTGGTGTGCGGCCTCAACTATGATACGGATTATCCGTATTCAACCACGCAAGACGATCCGCTACGGGGATGGATTGCGCGTTACGCCTGGAGTAACGATTATCACGATCTGATGCAGGATAAGCTGGAGAAGCTGCGGGCATATGTGGCGGCGCGTATGCCGCCCGACGCCGCTGGCAAGCTGTATGTTGATACCGGTCCGGTGGTTGAACGTGTCTATGCTAAATATGCTGGACTGGGCTGGTTTG
The DNA here is from genome assembly GCA_027294925.1 of bacterium. Next base: position 7,128 of record JAPULM010000595.1, on the reverse strand, counting down.
GTAAAAATACCTGTCTGATTGATAAGCGCCTGGGCTCGTGGCTGTATTTAGGCGAGCTGATCTTAACCATTCCACTGCTCTATGATCGTCCCACGACGGACCATTGCGGAACGTGTACGCGGTGTATTGACGCCTGCCCAACGGAGGCGATCTTGGAACCGTATGTGCTGGACTCGAAACGTTGTATTTCGTACCTGACGATTGAATTGAAAGGCGCCATCCCCGAAGACTTGCGGTCGCAGATGGGAGCACACGTGTTTGGCTGTGATATCTGTCAGGATGTCTGTCCCTGGAACCGCAAGCGGCAGTTTACCATCGAGCCGGAGCTACAGCCCCAGCCGCATCAGGTCCATCCTCCCCTGGCAGAACTGGCGCGTTTGACCCCCCAAGCATTTAAACAAGCGTTCCGTGGCACGGCCTTGGAGCGTAGCAAGCGCCGCGGCCTGTTGCGTAATGTGTGTGTCGCAATGGGCAATTCAGGGCAAAGCGCATTTATCCCGCTGTTGGAAGGCTTGCTCGATGATGAAGAAGCACTGGTGCGTGAGCACGCGGCCTGGGCGCTGGCTCAGCTGCGTCAGACAGAGCCGGCGCAGCCGTCTTCACTCCCTTAGTCCATATTTAATAAACTCTTCGAGAAACATCAGAGACGACATATCGCGCATGCGGTCGATATAAACCTTGCCTTCCAGGTGGTCGCATTCGTGCTGAATGACGCGGGCGTGGAAGCCTTCGGCGACGAAATCCACCCGTTCGCCCTGACGGTCGTAGGCACGCAGGCGAATGTTGGTGTGGCGTGGTACGCGGCCGCGCATGCCGGGTACGCTCAAACAGCCTTCCCAATCCTCATCCATAGCTTCCGTCAATGGGGTGATTTCCGGATTGATATAGATGGTTAGCGGGATATCAGGCGCATCCGGATAACGTGGGTTTTTTGTCACTTCCATGACCACAATCTGCTGTGACACGTGTACCTGTGGGGCGGCTAAGCCGGCGCCGTCGTACTCGTACATGGTTTCGATCATGTCATCAATAAATTGTTGGACAGCCGCTGTGGTAATCTGGTCAGGTGGTACCGGTGCGGCGATTTGCCGCAGAACGGGGTGCCCAAGGCGAGCAACTTTAAGAATCATGAGTAACTCCTTATCGGCGTCTACCAGGGAATTTCCGGCCGCCGCCGCCGTTGATTTTCAAGCCGCGCGGCGACGAATAGGAAATCGGATAGCCGATTGATGTAGATTACGATGAGTGGCGCTATCTTGACCTCCTGACTCAGAGCGACAATACGGCGCTCAGCGCGGCGGCACACGGTGCGGGCATGGTGCAGGGTGGCGCCGCCTTTGGAACCGCCGGGTAAAATGAACTGACGTAGAGGCGGCAGGTGTGCTTCAAATTGATCGATCCACTGTTCGAGCTGGGTTACGTTATGCTCGGAGAAGCTTGCCTTGTCACCCCGTTTGGCTTCGACGCGCGCCGATGGATCGGCCAGATGCGAGCCCACCACGAAGAGATGGCGTTGGATATCGAGCAGACAGGCGCGCAGCTCCTCATCTTCCTGAATGAAGGCTAAGGTCAAGCCCAGGACCGCGTTGAGCTCGTCCACTTCGCCGTAGGCTTCCACCCGCGGTGCATATTTGGCGACGCGGGTGCCATCAAATAGTCCGGTTTCACCGCTATCGCCGGTTTTGGTGTAGATTTTGGCCACGTGAGATCCTCTTATCCGTATCAGGGGACAACGCAGGTGAACCGCGTATGTCTCAGTAGACGATATGCATGCGGAGAATTCTACAGCGTAAGGTAAGCGCGATGCAACTCCCTATCACCTTAGCAGCTTCGGCGGATGCAGGGATTGTGTATGATGTATAACGATGCAATAAAGGGATAGATCCTACTTTAATCGGTTTTATAAATGTCGTCGGGCGGTAGCAAGGTAAGCAGACGTTCGTATGCCTGTGTGAGGTAGGCTGGATCTTTAGACTCTAGAGTCAGCTTGACACGATAGTCAGGATTTTTCACCACCGGATAAGAACCGAGCATAAGGTCAGGAAATTCGTCGAGCAACTTCTCCAGCAGATGTGAGAAGGAGCTTTCAGCGGCCGTCACGTAAACCTGACGACCGTGATATGGCGTATCGCGAAAACGGTCTTTGATGCTATCGAATTTGCGCCGGAAAAGTTGCGGAATGCCGGGGAAAATATAAATATTTTCCACTAATAACACCGGGACGGGCAAACTTGGCTCCATCAGTAATTGCGTCCCTTGCGGCACGCTGGCCATTTTTTCGCGCGCTGCTGAGAGCCGATCAGCCCAGTGTTTCTGGAGCAGGGCGTCGAGTTCGGGATGAATAACAATGTCTCGTTGTAAACCCCGAGCGATGGCTTCAATGGTGACGTCGTCGTGCGTTGGACCGACACCGCCGGTGGTAAAAACGTAGTCAAACATCGTTGAGAAGGTTGCTGCCTGATTGGCAATCACTTCGATGTCATCGGGAATGATCACGACGCGTTGCACATCCACCCCTAAGCTGCGTAATTCTTGGCACAGGTGGGGCGAGTTGGTGTCGACGATTTTGCCAGACAGGATTTCGTTGCCAATGACGATGATACCAGCGGTTTTTGCCATAGATCACCAGATGCTGTGTTTTAGGGGTTCATCGAAATGGGTGTAGGGTAGGAGAGGTTCGTCAGTTTGTCAACGGAAAAGTCAGCTCGTGGCTGGCGCGATTCCGGCGTCACGTAGCATTGGCATAGCAACGGCCAGGCGGCAAATTTCATTTGTGGCTCCGAAAATTTGCGTCATTTTGGCGTCGCGAAAGTATTTCTCGGCACCGGATTTAATGGTTGTGCCATAGGCGCCCATAAGCTGCACCGCGTCCGTCGCGACCTTAACGGCAATGTCGCTGGCAAATATTTTGGCCATCGAACTGGTCGCGATGTCTGGCGGATCGGTGGTTGCGGCTTTATAGGTTAGCAAGCGGGCTGCTTCAATCTGCATCGCCATATCAGCCAACATATGTTGTACCATCTGATGTTGAGCAATGGGGCCGCCGCCTTGTACGCGGGTGAAGGTGTGCTGCCGGGCGAGGTCAAAGGCACCTTGAGCAATACCCACTGCAATGGCAGCGGCGTGGTAACGGCTGCGGGCGCTGAGGGCTTGTATTAAGGCGTGCGCTTCACCTTCGGGCGTCAGGCGATAATCGCCTGGCACTATGACGCCTTCGACATAAAATTCAACCAGTGGGCAGCCGCGCAGGCCCATGGTTGGGAGTACTTCGCTAACGTGAAAGCCGTGTGCGTCAGTGGGGATGACAAAACCGGTAAGCCCTGCCGGGCTACGATCTTCATCTAAAGTAGCAAACACACAGATCCAGGTAGCGAGATTGCCTCCGGCACAGTATGCCTTGCGGCCAGATAATAGGTAGGCGTTGCCGCGGCGTTTTGCCGTCACCATCATCTGGGCAGGATTGGCCAGCGCAGGGTGGACGAAATCGCTGCCCACCCGGCGTTCGGTGAGACCCAGTGCACACAGAATGGGCTGTTGTTGCTCTTCCGCCGCCATCACGGCAGGGAAAATGCGTTGCATGAGAATCGTGTTGCCCGACAGCGCAATAGCGGTTTGGGCTATGCTGTTGGCGCTTAACAGGGTAGCGATACCAGCTTCCCAACGGGCGATTTCTTCGCTGGCAATGACGGCGCTGAGAGGATCCATGGTGCCGCCGTATGGCTTAGGGAGAGAAGCAGAGAACAAGCCAATGGCACAGCTTTTGCGTAGGATATCCCAATCGATCACGCCGGGTGGGGCGCTGTCCAATTTGCGCGCATGCCAGCGCAATTCTCGCCGTGCAAAACGACGCACGCTGCTTTGTACGGCCTGCTGCTCCTCATTTAACTCAAACATGCTCAACCCTTGATTAAACCAAGCACCAAGCGATCGGACCAACGTGCTGTATCGTTAATGGCTGCGGCGCAGCGTGTGTGAGACGTTGACACCTTGCCTAGAGTGGCTCGTCGTCCAATTTGTGATACTTACTGGCGAAAAAGAGAAGCGGTTTCATATCGGCATCGTCGGTGACCGACGCTTCTTGTACTTCACCGACAAACAGGGTGTGGTCGCCGGCATCATAGCGCGCCCATATGTTGCAATCAATGAAACCGAGACAGTCGTCCAACACCGGGCTACCGGTTGCCCTGGTGCTGCATGGAATGTCGGTAAATTGATCCGCGTCTTTGGGCGCTTTACCGGCCCACCAATCAGACCACTGGCGCCGATGTTGCGCCAGGATGTTGACGCAGAATGCGTCTGATTCCATTAACATACCGTGCATATCGGCCTGCTTATCGACGCTGACCACAATGAGGGGCGGATCGAGTGAAACAGATGAGAACGCATTGGCAGTCATGCCGTGCTTGACGTTGTCTTTACATACAGTAACGATCGTTACACCGGTGGCAAACTGGCCCAGCACTTGTCGAAAGAGATCCGGGTCAAAAGGCATAAGTATTCCTCCTGCAATAGGGTTTCACTGTAGCATGCTCTCGTGTCATCAGCAAGCGTCTTGCTAGGCTTCAATGCCGGCGATATATTTTGCCAGTTCCAGGCTGCGTTGAAAATCGTATTCGCGGTGAATGGTCATCTTTTCCGCTTCGATAGAGCCTTCGGCGTGGATCGCCAATACCTCTTGATAACCACCGAAATCCGAGGCGGTGAGATCGGAAATCATGTTGAGGGCGCGTAGGCGTTCGGTCGCCGCCACATCGGCGCCACCCAGGTATTTTTCGATGTAGGCGCGTGTTTCGGGATTGTGTAGATCGGCCTCACTGGGTCCGGTTACCAGAATACCACCACTGATATCTTGCAAGTAAGCCACCATGCGGTGGTAGTTTTCAGCGAAATGTAACTTCGCTATGTTGACCAACAACGGGCTGGGCACCGCGATATCCTCTTCGGCAATACGGCAGTTCAAAGCCGCCTGCTGGGTGAGGGCGCGTAAGGTTTCCGTGTAGGCGATCAAGCGGGTGATTTTTTCACGGATGTGTCCGGCGCGCAGTAAGCCGTTGTATTGGGCGATCAACTGGGCAGCGCCCACCAACGCATCGGTAAGGGGTAGTTTGTAGGAAATGGCCGTGAAGCGATGAAACTCGACGAAGGTTTTGGCCAGCACGCCGGCATACTGCCATTCTTTCTGTAAAAACACCCGTTCACGTGGCACGAAGACATCGTCGAAAATGGTCAGGGTTTCCGTCATCTTGTGCTGTGAGATAATGGGATGGTCGAAGTTGCCGTCGCGTGGCGCACCGTACGGGCTACAGATCATTTTTAGCCCTGGGGTGTTGGCCGGCACGGCAAACGCCACGGCATAATCTTTGTCGGCTTCGGACATATTGCGAGTTGGCAACACAATGACTTCATTGGCGTTGGTCAGCACAGACGTATGAATTTTGGCACCGCGCACCACAATGCCGTCGGCACGTTCCTCGACGATATGCACATAATAGTCCGGATGCGTTTGCTCCAGTGGTCCGGCGCTGCGGTCGCCTTTGACGTCAGTTTGTGCTACCGCAATGGCTAGATCATTTTCAATGCAGTGGCGGTAAAATTGTTTGACGCGTTGGAGATAATCGCTTTGGTGATGATCGTCCATATAGCGCGCCAGCATGTGCAAGGCAAACAACGCATCGCTGCCGATTTCCTTGATCAGCACCACGAGTGTACGACCCAAACTGGTGGCGGTTTCAATCAGCTGACTGCGTTTCAGTAGGTCGTCACTGTTGCGCGGCAGGTGAAAATAACGGCTGATCGGGGCGCCGGTTTCCGGGTCCGTTGTCACTGCGAGGTCTCGGTGGCGGGGGTCTTCTGCCATTTCATAGTCGATACTGGCATGCTTGACAGCGATTTGCAAAACTGGGTGGGTAGTGACGTCTTCTACCCGCTCGCCTTTGTAGTAGATGACGCGGTCATCTTGCAAACTGGCTTTGTATTCTTGCGGCGTGCGTAGTGCCATAGGGCTCTCCTTCATCTGCGTTAGTGCGTCATGGCTTGACTGCCGGACGGTTTGATCCTGGCTGCAGGCGTCTATTATACCGGCGTACTTTGCCATATTGAAATCAAAAATCCAAGCATGTTCGTTGTATAAATACGTTTTCCAGGCCGCGCCGGTGTTTATGGGCGACGCATCTCGGTGAGGACGCTATTGTCGCGTAGCCAGGTGATGAACGTGTCTTCCGTCATCTCGCTTGCGGCCAACGATAGAACAGCCTGGGTTGCTTCAACTTCCGGGGCGGTAAAAAGGAAACCATGCAATTCGAGAAATAGGATGCCAATCACCAAGCCGGTGCGTTTATTGCCATCCACGAAAGGACGGTTGCACACCACGCCTGCCGTATAGGCTGCCGCCAGTTCAAAGACATCCGGATTGCCATAAGCGAATAGCTGCTGTGGGCGTGCCAGAGCTGAGGCAAGCAAACCGGAGTCAAGAAGGCCGGTAGCGCCGCCATGCTCAGCTAGCTGGCGGTCATGAATCGCCAAAACTTCTCGCTTGGCCAACCAGACCCAGACAGGCTCTGTCATTCTGCCAATGCCCGTAGCGTGTTCCGGTAGCGGTGCATAATATCCTCGGCCTGCCGCATTTTCCGGTCAAAATCCGGATCATACGGTGTCAACTTGTAGCCATCATCAGGCGTCTCCGTCAGGAACACCGTGTCTCCCTCCTGTATATGGAGATGTGCCAGCGCCTCACGGGGCAGGACAATGCCAAAAGAATTTCCAATCTTGCGGATTTTTAGCTGTAGCATAAGTTTCCCCTCTTGATGTGTATTTACATATGTTATAACATGATCATCAGTTACGCCAGTCAGAATCTGTAACACGATGGATCTATTCAGACATGACCGGGGTGCCGGTTAGCATGGCGGGGGTAGACGTGCAATCGGTGCTAAACGTGACGATCTAAACGTTGTTTAAAATCAACTACTCATGGCGGACAAGATCTGTATCTCTAACAAAATCAAACACTTTCTGGTCTTATCCATCAAAACACTCTGATGACGCCATACTGGCGTTCCATATGGCCCAGTGAAAACGAACGTGTCATGAGTGGCAAAATGGCGATTCCGCCGTCTGTGGTTGATTCAC
>JAPULM010000594.1 GCA_027294925.1 bacterium | reverse complement strand
TATAACGCGAATCCTGTTGGGGCAGCCGAAGCTCTCAAGACCCTGCAGGCGTTCACCACCGGCAAGCGTGTGCTGGTGACACCGGGAATGGTGGAACTGGGGTCAGTTGAAGCTGAGCAGAATGAACAGTTTGGGGTGAATGCGGCGCAAATCTGTGATTATGTGTTGTTGGTTGGACCCCAGCAGACGCAAGCTATATTGCGAGGACTAGTGCGCCAGCAGTTCCCGCGCGAACGTATTCGGGTGGTTAAAGACTTGACCGAAGCGACGTCAGAACTGCAACGTATCGTCCGCTCCGGCGATGTGGTGTTATTTGAGAATGACCTGCCGGATCTTTACGTCGAAGTCTGAGCGAGGGCGTCTATGCACACCAATTTACACAAGGAAACCGTTGCGGTTTTATTCGGTGGACGGTCGGCCGAACATGAGGTGTCGGTTATCACTGGCCATCAGGTCATGGATGCCTTGGAGGCTGCTGGTTACAGGCTGTTACCTATTTATATCGGCAAAATGGGTGCCTGGTATGCGGGTCAGCCGCTTCATAATATCAAGCTGTACACCGATTCTGCTTTGAACCCGGATAAGCTCCAGGACGTCTACCGCGTCAGCCTGAGTCCTGACCGCACCGTACGTCGGCTTTTGCCTCATCCCGATAGGCGCAGACGGTTGTTTCAACGCGTGCCGTGCTTATGGGCTGATGTCTTTTTCCCGACCATGCATGGTAATTTTGGTGAAGATGGCGCCTTGCAAGGGCTCTTCGAAATGGCCGATGTGGCGTATGTCGGATCAGGTATACTGGCTTCGGCAGTGGGGATGGACAAAGTGCGTATGAAGGCGCTCTGTCGTGACGCAGATATCCCGGTGCTGGATTGCGTATCGATTGCTAGGGCCGAGTGGCAGCGCGACAGCGATGCTTTCGTAACGCGTGTTGAGGCGTTTTCCGACTATCCGTTGATGGTCAAACCGGTGTGTCTGGGCAGCAGCATCGGCGTGCGTCGGTGTGACAATGCAACGGAGTTGAGGGATGCCATTGACGTGGCTGTTGTCCTTGATGACCGGATATTGGTTGAACCGGCTTTGACGGACTTTTTTGAAGTTAATTGCGCCGTGCTTGGTCCGCCGGTGCAAGCTTCCGTATGCGAACAGCCACACAGGAGCGAAACGGTTTTGTCGTTTGATGCCAAATATAAACAGGGCCGGAAAGGTGCTAAGGGTAGCGGCAGAAAAGGCGGCATGGCTTCCCTTGGGCGCACCGTACCTGCCCCTATTTCGGAGGCACTAACCTCACACGTCCAGGAGCTTGCCGTCAAAGCCTTCCAGGGCATTGGGGCAGCTGGGGTGGCGAGGACTGATTTTCTCCTCAAGGGAGAGAAGGTTTATTTTAATGAAATTAATACCCTGCCTGGCTCGTTAGCGTTTTACCTTTGGGAGGCAAATGGCGTGGCGTTTGATGAATTGGTGAGTCGGGCAGTGGATATCGCCCTCGCACAGTATCAGATTCGCAGCGCAACACAGTTTGCTTTTGACGCCAATTTATTGCAAAGTGGATAGCAGGAACACGTCAGCCACCTTCGCCTCATGGGGAAGGAGAATCCGGCCGCGATTCGACCTTGATCACCTCGGCGCCCAAACCAGCAAGGAGTTTGGCGCAAAAAGGGCCCGCCACTACCTCGCTGAGATCCAGCACGCGAATGTCATCTAGGATGGCGCCACTTTCGGACAGACCTGGTTGCCTCATTGGGTTGGGCGATGATGGGAACGTGAGCCATTTCACACGCTTCTTGCCATCTGTAAAGCTTGCTTTCGATTCACCTTGCTGAAATTCCGTGCGAGCATGGGTAAAATGTACTGCCTAAAGCTGGTTACGTTCGACGGTTCCCATCTATTACGAACAGGAGTAGAGCATGAAGAGCGTTGAAATTGATCGTAGCAAGCGTCTTAAGGCAGAACCTCAGACCGGCCATAACCGTTGGCATCCTGATGTGCCACCGATTCTTGAGGTCGTGCCGGGGGAAGAGGTGGTGCTGCAAACGCGTGATGCGTCAGACGGCCAGATTAAGCCGGGTATGCGTGTGGCGGATTTAGTAAATTTGGACGCCAAGGTTGCCCATCCGTTAACCGGTCCGGTTTACATCAAGGGGGTTCAGCCAGGCGATTTATTAGAGATTGAATACCTTGACATTATCCCGCAGTCTGTCGGCTGGACGCGAAACCGCCCGGGGGCGGGATTTTTGCGTGACTTGTTTCCTGAACCCTATCTGGTGCATTGGGAAATGGCCGATGGCTGGGCGCAGTCTCCCCAGCTGCCAGGTGTTCGTATCCCCAATGGATCGTTTATGGGTACGGCCGGTATTGCGCCATCCCATGCCCAACTGGCGCAATGGTCACAACGGGAGGCTGATCTTGTGAGTCGTGGCGGGATTGCTTTTCTTCCTGATGCTGAGGACGCGGTGCCATCTGACGGGATCGTTGCACATGAAGGTTTACGAACGTTGCCGCCACGAGAGAACTGCGGCAATGTGGATGCTAAACAATTAACCAAGGGGTCACGCCTTCTGATACCGGTTAACGTGGAAGGCGCCCTATATTCGGTAGGAGATGGTCATTTTGCCCAAGGTGATTCAGAGTGTTGCATCACAGCCATTGAGATGGAAGCTACAGCGGTAGTGCGTTTTCGTATCCACGCGGGAGAAGCTGAGCGTCACAATATTCGTTGGCCTCGTTTTGTCCATCCGGGATACTTCGCCCCTCCTGAGTGGGCTGTACCCCGTAATTTTATTGCAACGATGGGCATGCCCATTCGGGAGGATGGGACACAGGCAGGGGAAGACCTGACATTAGCGGCTCGTAATGCCCTTATCCATATGATTGAGTTACTGCAAGAACGAGGCTGGAGTCGGCAGCAAGCTTATATCATTTGCAGCGTGGCGGTGGACTTGAAGGTCAGCAATATTGTGGATTTACCTAATGTAACGGTTTCTGCCTTTTTACCGGAAGACATTTTCCAGTCATGACAGAAGCGCCTGTTTTACTTATTATGGTACGGCAAAGTCTATGGCGAGCAGAAAAACGTTTTTAGCCCATAAGGGGAGGTTGAAATGACCCCATCGGAATCAGAGGCTTCTATGCCGCCAAATTGGTGGGGTCATTACGGTTTGTAGGGTTAGTTGTTGATCCACTCTTGCATGAAACGCGCGTAGCAGTCGCGTTCTCCCGGCATTTTAACCCAGCCCGCCAATTGTCGTACAGTGGCGAGCAGGAGGCGGTCGCGTAGATGCGTCGAGTTGTTGAGGTATTCCTCAAAGGTCGAGTGGGTGATTTTTTGATTGTGCGGGTCGTCCTGGAACTTGCAGGCGGTTACGGCCACGGTGGCCATATAGGTCTTGCGGTCGGCGCCTGATTGTAAATAGGCGTTGGCTAGGGCCGTGGAGCGTGGGATGTCAAGAGCCAGAATCGCTGTGTCCAGCTCTGTGAGCAATTCTTGCGGCGATCGATTCGAGAAGTCGAAGCCAGCCATTTCCTGATCGATGACCGGGGTGTAGAGCTTATTGGAGCGTGCTGCGTCGTTAACAAAGTTGGCCATTAGATAGAGTGCCCGTGGCTGGCAGGGATTGTTACTGGTTCGGAACCAGTCATTGACCGTGTTACAGTAATCGTTGGCGTGCTGCCCGTCTGTGAATCTACGTGGTTCGGTGGTGCGTAGGATGAGTTCAACAGCGCCGATCTGGATGGTGTCGCCGAGGCTCTTGATCGACTTCCCATTCTGTAGATGCGTGGTAATGAGGTCCCACACGGTTTGCTGGTCGGCCTCCATCAGCAGCTGCACCATTTCCTCCACTTCTTGTGGGGTGAGGGGTGTCTTATTTGTCTGTTGGAGATGATTGCCGGCATCCTCAAAGGCATCAGTCGTGATGACACAGGCGGCATCATAGGCCGAATAATAAAAGGGGCCAATTGCCATATCCGGCACACCGGTATAAAAGATGCCATGGGCGCGTTCCCAGCCGACGAAATCAGCCAGGTCGGTGATGGCGCGGGCGCGTATCGACTTATGACCCGTGTTGCGCGCTTTGCGGCCGATAATGGTATCTTGTACGTCGATAACGCCCAGAAATCGCATCTGGTCGCGTAGACGGGGGCGGGCTTGTTCATCGGCTGCTAGCCCGAGGAACAAACCGTATGAGCGTTTGACGTCACCACTGACCGTGGCAATCATGTGTTCGTGGAGGCGTTCTTCGATTGTACCGTCTCCGATAATTGGCATCTGATCCTGGTTCCATACCACTGGCCCGTAGTCTGGCGGTGGCACTTCAAATCCTTTCATCATGGCATAGCGGCCAGGGTATCTGGCGAGTAACTGGTTCCAGATATCGAGGCCGGCAGGAATATACCAGACGCTTTGTAGTAATGGAAGTAAACGATATTGCTCGGGTACGAACGACATCAGGCTGGTCGAGGTGCGGAGGCCAAGAATCGTATGGTCGTTGTTGATTAAGGTGATTTGACCATCTCGTATATTGATGTGGCTCGGCACCTGTACAAAGGGCGCCTCAGCCGCCATCACCAGACTGAGTGCATCGCCTACTGAGCGTCCATCCTTTGCCACCATGCGGAAAAAGAGGTCGGCCGTGCGGGGCTGATCGCGTTCGAGGATGGCTTCCGTTAGCGCGTCGAAAGTTTTATCCTGGCTGATTTGATCGCGGGTCATTAACATGTCTGCTCTCCTTGGCGTGTTGGGGTGTCGCTTGTGATGTCAGCTCAGCGGCCGTGTTGAGTCTTGTCGGATACTCAATCAGAACCGGTGCGAGGCGGCGGGATGCCTTAGCCTCTTTTTCTTGCTTTAATAAGCTCGCATGCACCACCTATCTGTGCTTTCAGTACCATAGCGTTTTCTGATAGGCCTGTCTAGTGCCTTTGAAAAGCCGGTAACCGGTGTTATCCTGACCCGGTTGACTCCCGGTACACAAGGGAGACCGATTGATGAGCACCTGCATAGCAGGTGCTGTGAAATTGAGCTATAAGAGGGGAAGAGAGTAGGGTGATTAGAGCAAGTAGCCGTATTTGAAGTTTGAGCGTTCAATACGGCGTTTGAGCTGAGTGACTTTTTCGTTCTCTTCTTGGAAGGGGTCATTACATTTGACCCACAAGTTGAGCAGATAACCAATACGGATATAGTTCCAATCGAGGTCGTATGGGATGCGTTTTTCTTTGGCCAGTTTGATAAGCTCACCACGCATTTTCGCACGTGTATTCTGTGGTGGATCAACGGTCGCTTTGTCAATCTCGGCATCATTCGCAATACGCTCGACTCGTCCTCTGCGTTCTAAGACATAGTAGAGGCCTTTGTTGCGCCGAATGTCATGGTATTGCAGATCGAGCATAAGCATACGATCACCAATTGCCTCCTGTGATAATTTGGTACGTTCACCATATGCTTTCAGGAGGTGCATCTTAGCGATCCAATCAATATGCCGATGCAATTGTAAGGGTTCTTCTTTAAGGTTTGTCAGCACGAATTCCCATTTGTTCAGGATGTCTTCTGCAGCAGGACTCATGGGGCGAGTGCTATAGTAACGATGGGCTAGGTCGAGGTATTCTTTCTGTAGTTCCAAAGCTGAGAATTTTTTTCCGTTATTAAGCGGTACCGGTTCTCGGCAGGTGAGGTCACGAGAGATGTCCTTAATTGCGCGCACCGGATTACGTAACGAGAAGTTCGGCGTGATAAAGTCGTCCTCGATCATTTGTAGCACGATAGCGGTGGTGCCGACTTTCAAGTAAGTGGTGAATTCTGACATGTTGGAATCGCCAACGATGATGTGTAAACGGCGGTATTTTTCTTTAATTGCATGCGGTTCATCACGAGTATTAATGATGCTACGCTCGTTGGTTGTCGTGCCGGAAATTTTTTGGCGAATATGCTGAGCCCGTTGGGAGACATGAAAGACCGTGCCGCGTCGGGTACGAAACACTTTTCCGGCGCCGGTGAAAATTTGGCGGGTAACCAAGAAGGGTATCAGTAGTTCGGCCATGTAGTAAAAATCAGCAGTGCGATCAGCCAAATAATTTTCATGGCAGCCATACGAATTGCCCACAAAGTCTGTGTTGTTTTTGAAGATCGCAAGGTCGCCGTGAAAGCCTTCCTCTCGGACTTTGTCCTGAGCATAGTTAAGTAGATTTTCCAGAATCCGCTCGCCAGCTTTGTCATAGATCACCACATCGCGTGGACTTGCGCACTCGGGCGTGGCGTATTCAGGATGGCATCCGGTATCAAGATAGAAGCGGGCGCCGTTTTCAAGAAAAACGTTGAGGAAGCCTTCTGTTGTGATGAGCTTTTCAAATAGGTAGCGTACAACTTTTTCTGAGGGTAGGGTGCGCCGCCCCTGTGAAGTAAAGGCAATACCAAATTCGCTTTCAAGCCCGTAAATACGCTTTCTCATAGGTGGTTCTTTTACGCCTTCTTGACCGACGCAATAGCCTGTGCAATCGCGTCTTGGCTGAGACGATAGAATTGGCGACCTATACGGGTACGATCCAAAACCCCAACCTCTAGGGTGTTTGCACCTTCCGGTGGTTGTTCATAGCCTGCCAATAAGCTCTCTTGACTCAAAACCAAAGCTTCCGGCAGGCTCAGGTGCGGGCTGTAATGGTCTCGTAAGTGGTCATCAATACGATCCATTTGTCCCCCGATAACCGCATAAAGCTGGTGGTCACTGATACTGCCGTCAAACGAGATATGATACATTTCGTTTTGCTCGCTGGACTCGCCGACTTGGACCACCAAGATTTCCACCTCAAGTGGTTTCGGGTCACGTGTGAAGATGGTGCCGATAGTCTCAGAGTAGGCATTAGCCAGCGACTTGGTGCTGACATCTTGCCGACTATAGGAATAGCCTTTCATATCAGCGTAGCGAATGCCTGCTTTGCGCAGATTTTCAAACTCGCTATATTTGCCTACACCGGCGAAAGCAATGCAATCGTAAATCTCTGAAATTTTACTCAGTGAGGTGCTAGGGTTTTCAGCCGTCAAGAGGACACCATGGGCGTATTCCACTGCCACCAGAGAGCGGCCTTTAGCGATGCCTTTACGTGCATACTCGGCCTTATCCTGCATCATCTGATCCGGTGAAACGTAGAACGGCATGGCCATGAGATTATCCTTTCAGTGAGGCGAGTAGAACTTCACTGATGGGCCGGAGTTCGCCGCGGTCTACATCCGTGATACCAGGAGCTGTAATCACTTTCACTTGGGGATAAATGCCACGGCTCAGATCAGGTCCAGAGGTACCAACATCAAGATCGGCTGCGTCAACGAGGGCTTCCAGAGCAAGGCGCAACGCCGCGTCGCGATCCATGTCAGGTTTATAGATCTTCTTGAGCGTACTGCGGGCTTCTTTGCCGCCCGAACCGGTAGCGTAAAACTCCTGTTCTTCGTAGCGTCCGCCGGTAACGTCGTATTTGAAAATACGGCCTTTTTGCAAAGTTAAATCATAGCCTGAAAAGATGGGGACGACAATAAGACCCTGAAACGCAGCCGGAAGATTCTCTTTAACCATGTGAGCAAGCTTATTGGCCTTGCCGTCGAGGGTCAAGGTTTCCCCCTCTATTTTCTGATAGTGTTCCATTTCGACTCGGAATAGGTTGACCATTTCGAGGCAGGGGCCAGCAGCGCCAGCAATTGCAATGACCGAATGTGCATCTGCGCTGTGGACCTTCTCAATACGCCGGGATGATACCTCAAATCCTTCCGTGGCCTGTCGGTCGCCGGCGACAATGACACCCTCGGCAAAGCGTAGCGCCAGTATGGTGGTGGCAAACGGAATCGGCTGCAAAGATTGTAACTCGCCAGCAGGAAGCTGCGGCAGATGCTGGAAGGGCAGCATCTGCGGAAAATCGTGCCGTAGAAGCTCATAGAAGCTTGAGCCGTCATAGCTTCCTTGAAGCACTCATTCGCCTCCTCTTTGTACATAGTTCTTAACAAATTCTTCGGCGTTTTCTTCTAACACCTCATCAATTTCGTCAATCAAGGCATCCATGTCTTCCTTGAGTTCCTCACCCTTCTCTGTAAGGTTGCTGGCAGTTGTTTTCGAGGTGTCTGTCTGTGAACTGTCCGTATCCGTAGGTCGGCTCTGCTGTTGTCCACCTTCAGCGCAGCTTACGATACCGGCCCAGGACTGCTTCGCGGTGGGGGACCATAATTGTGTCATATCCGCTCCTTCTTTGTCAGCTAGCACACTTAGATTTTTAGGCTAGGTGACAATGTTAGCGACCAGATCTTCCGCTGTCTCCGAACGATCGAGCAGATGTTGCACGTGCTGTTTTGTGCCACGTGTGGGTTCTTCCATCATAATACGTTTAATTGGACCATCCCCAAGATTAAAGGAAATTGAGTCCCAATTCACGCCAAAAATTTGTTGCTTGAATTTTTTTAAACACTGACCGCGGAAATAGGCGCGTGTGTCTTCCGGAGGTTCTTCCATCGATCGTATAATTTCTTCGTCGGTTAACATCCGCCGTGCGGCACCGCTGCGTTCAAGTAGATGGTAGAGCCCTTTTTCCGGGCGAATATCATGATATTGGAGATCCATCATGGCGATACGCGGGTCGTGCCAGTCGCTACCACGACGATCCATATAATTGGTGAGGAGATGCAGTTTCATAACCCAGTCGATCTCCTGGGCTAGCTGCATGGGGTCGGTTGCCAGTTGATCGAGAACGATTCCCCATTCATTGACGATGTCGGGGTAAGTTGGATGACACTCCGGGTGGGTCTCAAGGTAACGCTGTGCCGCATCGTGGAAGCACCGTTGGAGATCGACTGGCGTCATTTTTTTGCCGTTTTTCAGGGATAACAAAACGGTGCAGGTCGGATCATGCGACACATCCTTGACAGCGCGCACGGGGTTGCGTAACGCGAGTTCTTCTAACAGAAAGCCGTCCTCGATCATCTGCACCACGAGCATCATCGTGCCGACTTTCAAATAGGTGGTATATTCTGACATGTTGGCGTCACCCACAATGACATGCAGGCGCCGGTAACGGTCACGATTGGCATGTGGCTCGTCGCGCGTATTGATGATCGGCCGCTTGACCATGGTATCTAAGCCGATTTCCGTTTCGAAAAAGTCCGCTCGTTGCGAGATTTGGTAGTTAACCGGATCGGCGCCATTTTCCGATCCTACTTTTCCCGCCCCACAGATAATCTGACGTGAAACCAAAAATGGGATTAACTGTTCGACAATAGACTGAAACGGGGTTTGCCTGTCCATGAGATAATTTTCATGATAACCGTAGCTGTTACCCTTCTGGTCACTATTGTTTTTGTAGATAATGACGGTGCGGTTATCGGACAATGCTTGGTTGGCGCCAATACGGCTGAGGTTCAAAATACGCTCGCCGGCTTTTTCGTAGCGCATCAGATCGAGAACATTTGTACATTCAGGGGTCGA
>JAPULM010000593.1 GCA_027294925.1 bacterium | reverse complement strand
AGCGAGGGGAGGCATAAGTGTGCCGCTGGATGTCGAAATTGTCACGCCCAATCGTGTGTTGCTGCAGGAGCAAATCGACGAGCTGAATTTGCCCGGCGAATTGGGCTATCTGGGTATTTTGCCGGGTCATACTGCCTTTCTCTCCACCCTAGGGCAGGGCGAACTGATGTATCGTCAGGGCGAGCAGCATCAGTACCTGTCGATCTTCTGGGGCTACATGGAAGTCAATAATGACAAGGTTACGGTCCTCGCCGAACTGGGGGAGTTGGCAAGCGAGATTGACCGGTCGCGAGCCGCTGTAGCGCGTGACCGGGCAGAGCAACGTTTGCACCGCTTGAGTGGAGAAGAGGTTGATTTTGAACGGGCGCAAGCTGCCCTGAGACGGGCGCTGACCCGTTTACAAGTGGCTTCACGAGGCCACTAATCGCATGCCCGAAGCGGCTTTTCCTAGCGCCTGGCAGCTTAGCATTGTCCAGGGCACAGCAGGCTATCGTTTTTCACTTGATGCTTTCCTGCTGGCCGACTTTGTCTCGCCTTGCACCCCTCAGCCGCTGCTTGATCTTGGTACGGGCTGCGGTGTAATCGCTCTGTTTCTTGCCCGCTGTTTTCCAAAGGCGTTTATCGTCGGTCTGGAGCTGCAGGATACGCTCATCGCTGCTGCAGGCTTGAATGTGACCGGAAATCGTCTGACCCAGCAGGTGGCTCTGCTGCAGGCTGATGCGCGTCAGATCAAAAACTTGTTTTCATCCGGCGCCTTTGGCACGGTGGTCTGCAACCCGCCTTATCGTGTCGTCGGTAGTGGCCGTATCAATGCCAATCCCTCTAAAGCCATAGCCCGGCACGAACTGACCTTGACCCTGGCGCAACTGGTTGAGGCATGCCGGTATCTCCTGCCAAAAGGCGGCTTGCTGATGCTGATCTATCACCCCTCCCGGCTTGCCGAATTGTGTGCCTGCCTGATGATGGCTCACCTGCAGCCGCGACGTCTGCGTCTGGTGCATTCGACCCTACAAACCCCAGCTTCGATGGTATTGTTGGAAGCGGTTAAGGATAGTCATGATGCGCTGATCGTGCTTCCTCCCTTGGTTATCTATGATGTACAGGGAAACTATACGACGGAGATGCAGGCGATTTTTGCCGGGCGGTGTTTAGGCGGCGATGTCGTCTAGGAAAGGCGTTAGAATCCTCGATCAATTTCGCTTCCATCTCTTACAACAGATTGGTCAAGGCTTGCGGGAAAGTGGCTCGTGTCTGGTGGCGTACTTGTCGCTTCGTCTATGATTCTCTTGCATGGATCGCGATTCTGGGGCATGCTGGTAATGTTTGTTGGTAGTCGGATTTAGGCCCTGCCAGAAGGTGAACGCACTCCGTATGTCTACATCATCCCCCGAAGTCGGTATGCTATACATTGTCGCAACGCCTATTGGTAATCTTGAGGATATCACCTTGCGTGCGCTACGCATCCTGGCTGAGGTCGATAAAATCGCCGCCGAAGATACCCGCCGTACCCGTAAGCTGCTGACGCATCACGGCATTTCACGGCCACTTCTGAGTTATCACGAGCACAACAAGCGCAAGCAGGCGCCTCACTTGCTCGCTTTGCTGCAGGGAGGACAGCATATTGCCCTGGTAACCGATGCCGGCACGCCGGGGATTTCCGATCCTGGCTATTATTTGTTGCAACTGTTGATTGAACGCGACATTTCCGTTGTGCCGATTCCCGGCCCGACGGCGGTCATTGCGGCTTTATCGATTGCCGGTTTGCCGACCGACCGCTTCGTCTTTGAGGGCTTTTTACCGCCCAAGGGGGGCAAGCGGCGCCAGCGTCTGGAAGCCTTACGTGACGAACCGCGCAGCATCGTGATCTATGAATCCCCATACCGTTTGCTACGTTTACTTGAGGAGATTGCAACGCAACTTGGTGCCGAACGCCGGGTGGTGGTGACGCGTGAGTTGACCAAGCGTTTTGAGGAGGTGAGGCGGGGGACGGTGACGGAACTGTGCAATATGCTGCAGGGGCGGACGATTCGAGGTGAGTGTACAGTGGTGATTGCAGGATCCCTCCCATCCAAGCCTTCCTCCAGCAAGCGAGAAGGGGCTGGTTAGTCAGCGAGATTCATATTCCTTACGCATCCTTCAGTCCTCAATTCACCCACGAGCGATGTGTGCCATATGGGCTAGTTCCGGCACAATCAGCTTCTCCATTGCCAGACGTACCGCTGCGCTAGAGCCTGGCATTGAGATGATCACCGTGCCATTGGCGACGCCGGCCGTGGCCCGGCTCATCATTGCTGCAGCGCCAATTTCCTCATAACTGAGAAACCGAAACAGCTCGCCAAAGCCGGTCAGTTCTTTATCCAGACACGCTTGCACCACTTCATAGGTGCCGTCACGTGGCGACAGACCAGTACCGCCGCTGAGCAAAACGGCATCGGTATCGGTGGCCTGAATATACTTCTGAATGAGACGCCGAATGTCTTTCGGTTCGTCCTTGACGATGCTGTAGGCGCTGATCTGATGGCCTGCATCGGTGAGCGCCTGTTGCATGAATTGACCGCTGCTGTCGGTTTCCGAGGTCCGTGTGTCGCTCACCGTGATGACCGCACACCGTACCTTATCTGTCGCTTGTTGTCGATGTTCCTGATGCGCTTGTTGAGCCATAGGGCATATTGTCCATAAAAGAGGGGAACGGATGAAGCCGTTGCGTGCCGTTGGTCGAGACAGTGGCGAGGATGTTCCGCACCGACTTGCCGGATGGTAGTAACAGGTCGGGTGCCAATTCGTACAGCGGTACTAATACAAAGGCGCGTTCGTGCAGCAAGGCGTGCGGAATGATGAGATCAGGGGTACAGACTTCAAGTTCGTCATAAAGCAGAATGTCGATGTCGATACAGCGCGGACCCCAGCGAAAGGTTGGCACGCGGCCGAGGCGTTGTTCCGTGGCCTGGATGACGTTGAGCAATGCTGCCGGACTCAACGTGGTGTCCAGACAGGCGACGGCGTTGAGAA
Source organism: bacterium (assembly GCA_027294925.1). Next base: position 11,087 of record JAPULM010000593.1, on the reverse strand, counting down.
ACCAATCCTGTTCAGTCACCCCGAGCGGATCGGTTTTGTAAAGCGCCGAGACCGCTTTGAACGTGATGGCCGCATGCTGCTGCAAGGTGGCACAGGCTTGTGCCAGATAGCGCGTACGGTCACCGATATTTGATCCTAGTCCCAGATACACTACTGCCATGCGTCTTTTGTCCGTTCAATCTCGATGGCCACGTAATCGAAAACCCCTTTGATCGGTGCATGCGGTTTACGTACGCACACGCGCACCGCTTCGGGTGAGAATTGGCGTCCCAGATGTAAGGCGATGGTTTCCGCCAGGGTCTCAATGAGGTTGAAGCGTTCTTCTTCGACGATGTGTTTGACATCTCGGTAGACGTGGGCGTAATTAATGGTGAGATGTAAGTCATCTTGACGCGCAGCGGCCCGGGTATCGACAAATAACGCCACATCAACTTCAAAGCGCTGCCCCAGCGTTTGTTCTTCTGGATTGACGCCGTGGCGTCCGTAAAATGGCATATTTTGTACTCGAATGACGTCGTAACTCACCTTTTATCCTTAAAACGTTCGTTTTTATTGTCAACGTTGCTTTGGTGTGTTTTGCAGGCTTATTTCCGAGCCAATAAAGGGACGCAAACGGTATCTCTATCGATTTAGCACCAAAGACATGAATTCGTTCCTGGTTACGTCCGAAGTCTTAAAAATGCCACGCATGGCGGAGGTGACGACGTTGGAGCCCGGTTTTTTCACCCCGCGCATGGTCATGCAGGTGTGGGAAGCTTCTATAACCACTGCAGTACCGTGCGCATCGAGTTCTTCCATCATCAAATCGGCGATTTGAGAAGTCAGACGCTCTTGTATTTGGGGGCGTCGGGCAAACACTTCCACTACGCGCACAATTTTGCTGAGGCCAACGACTTTGCCGTGTGGAAGGTAAGCGACGTGTGCCTGCCCCTGGAATGGCAACAGGTGATGTTCACACATTGAATAGAATGGAACATCTTTGACTAGCACCATTTCATCGTGCTGCTCATCAAATTGAACCGTTAGATAATCGCGGGGATTTTCGTACAATCCATGGAATAGATCAGAGTACATTTTGGCAACACGTTTGGCCGTATGGCGGAGGCCCTCCCGATCCGGGTCTTCACCAATTGCCTCAAGAATCATGCGTATGCCCGCAGCGATCTTTTCTTGATCGATAAGACCATTTTCATTTGCGATTGACTCATCCACTTTCAGCATGTAGCCCTCCCGGCTAGAACACAGAATTGATGTTGTAATATACCCAAAGATAGCGCTTTTTGTAGGGTAGATCAATTCTCATCTGTATTGTGTTATCCAGGTCCATAAATTGCTTAAAAAGGGGTGTTGCAGTGACCAGTGTAACACGGTATAGTATGCAGCGGTAAGCATCAGGTTGTTCTGCATGCCTTTCCCCCGCAGAAATTTGAGTCTCGGTTGCCCCTTATAATTGAAAGTCGTTCAATACGTTTCGGGTTCAATGTGTCAACAGGGAAGCTTCGGTACAAGGTGTCAAGGGCGAGAGGGTTAGACCCCAATGACTGGCTTGCGTAAACTGAGATTTGCCTTGACATCAGAAGACGGGGCAGTATAGTGGAGGCCAATCCATCAACAGGAATTTCAGCCAGTACGAGTGGTAAGGGAGCGACGGGGTAATGCTGACATATGACTTTTCCCGTGTGCGAAACCGCATGGGATTGCATGACACAACCGCAGCACAGCGGCTGCGTAGGTGGTCAATACTATTCTGTCTGAGCTTGGTCTTGCTCGGCGTGTTGGTAGAGGTGGCAAGTGCCGTTGAGATACCGTTGCCGACCAAGGATGAAACGACCTATGGTGATTTCCCGGTGGTTGGCCGGCGTATCGCGGTGTGGGTGATTGCCCAATTACACTTAATGTTTGGCGCCTTTGTGGTCGGTGTCCCGCTGTTCATTCTGATTATTGAAATAATGGGGGCGAGGACCAAAAGTCAGCAATATGATGATTTGGCGCATGAGTTTACCCGCTTACTTAGCGTGGCATTTTCCACCACGGCGACATTTGGTGGCATCCTGGTCTTTTTTCTGATTGGTCTTTATCCCACCTTCACCAATTTGCTGACGCAAATTTTCTTTCCCTCCATGGTGGTGTACGTGTTCTTGTTTTTCGGTGAGAGCTTTAGCATGTACCTCTACTATTATGGATGGGAGGCGCTAAAGGGTACATCACGGCGTTTCGGTGCGGTATTGGGCACTGGTCTTCTGAGTTCGTTCGTTTTCTATCCTTTTATTCTCTCCATTAGTGTTATTTTGCTGTCGATGTTTGGGGCGGGTGGCGGCGCGGCCGGCTACGCGCCGCTCGTCAATGTCATCCAGGCCTACTTCGGGGGCGATAAGCCGGCGATTATTCTTTCACTGGTGTTGACCGTGATTGTCTTTGTGGTGATATTGGTTCACGCCACCCTGCCTGGTCGCCGGTCATTTCTACATAGCCGGAAGTGGATGCACATCTGTTTCGGGATCCTGCTAAATTATTTTGGCTTGACCATTATGATGATCGCCAATTCATGGGCGACCTTTATGACTTCCCCGACCGGTATTGATCTGGATGCGGGTGTCTATCGTGGTAATGTTTGGGAGGCGATGAACAACTTCACCTGGAACCCGGTCAATTTACACCGGTTCATCGCCAATATTGCCTTTGGCGGGTCGGTGGTGGCCGCCTATGCGGCGTTTCGCTTTCTGGCCTCACCGCCTGATTCGGCTGACCGCGCACACTACGACTGGATGGGTTATATTGGCAACTTTGTTGCGGTTATTGGCCTGATTCCCTTGCCGTTTGCCGGTTACTGGTTGGGGAAGGAAATATACAGTTACGACCAGCAGCTGGGCATCACTATGATGGGTGGGATTTTCTCCTGGCTGTTTATTTTGCAGGCGGTGCTCATCGGGGCGTTGTTCCTTGGCGTCAATTACTACCTGTGGCTCGGTATGGAGCGCATACCCGGCTCGGAGCGCTATCGGCGCTTTACGCCGATTATACTCGGGGTGTTAACCGTATGCTTCCTGGTCTGGTTGACGCCGCACAGTCTGGTGGCGAGCCTTGAAGAGGCGCGTAAAATGGGTGGTGCACACCATCCCTTGCTCGGCGTTTTCGGTGTGATGTCGGCAAAGAATACGGTGGTCAATATTATGATTCTGGCCACTTTTTTGAGTTTTTTGCTGTATCGGCGCGGCAATAAGGGCAATCTGTTACCGTTTGGGCAGCAACGTACGGGATCCAAGGTCGCCTTGGTGGTGGTGGCGCTAGCGGTAATTATGCTCCTGTTGAAGTTGGATGATCCGTTTGGTGCTGCTCATGCGCCGGATCAACAGGCGCAGCGTATGGTGTTATGGCTCTTTGAACTGGTCTGTATTTTGTCGGCGGTGGGTCTGACGTTTGCTAATCGTGGACCCTGGGGACAGGGTTTGTTGTTTGCCATGTCGGCCCTCATTGTGGTGTCCTACGGTGTCTATGGTTACTATGTGGAAGCCATTGTGCGCATTGGATTTTCCGTTCTACAGGTGTCGTCAGTGGTGCTGGTGCTGGTTATGGCGATGACGATTGATATCGTCGCATTTCGTGGTGCGGCGATTATTGGCGAGATTCAATGGGGTAAGATACCCGAACGCTCTCAATACGTGTTGTTTTTACTGGCCACTTCCTTCACTTGGCTGATGGGATTGATGGGATATGCACGTTCCGGGCTGCGTACGCACTGGCACATTTTTAATGTAATGCGCGATTATTCGTCGGACGCGTTTACCCCGACATTGGGATTTGCCTGCTGGGTTGTGTCGGGTATCGTATTGATCTTTTTGTTGCTGCTCAGTTTTATCTTCTGGCTCGCCCATCTCGGTACGCTCGGGCATGAGGAAGAGGACGCCTTGCTCAACGGGACAGGTATGCCGAGCTTGGAGCCAGCGGCCGGCGGTGGTGCTAATTAGGAAAGCAGTGGCATGAAGATATTCCTCAAGTTTCTTCTGTTTAATGTTGCGGTCATTGGGTTTTTTCTATATGTAGGCAACAGTATTCCGCAACAACGCAAGGATCCGCCTAAAGAGCTAAAGCTTTCGCCAGATATGGCGCCCGCCAAGTTTGTCAAAATTGGGCAAGAGATCTTCTATGGCAAGGGTACCTGTGCCCTGTGTCATACGATAGGCGAAAAAGGTGAGCGCGCTCCGAACCTGGAGGGGGTTGGGGCTCGAGCTGAGACACGTGTTAAGGAGGCCAACTATAAAGGCAGAGCCACGACGGGTCCCGAGTATTTGGTGGAATCGTTACATGAGCCGGTAACCTATGTGGTGGAGGGGTATCAGCCTACTATGCCGTCCTTGGGCCGCCAGTTTAACGATCTTGAAATGGTGGCAGTTGTGTCGTTTCTACAGTCGCTTGGTGGAGAGGTGACGGTTGATGGTCAGACGCGCTTTGCCAAATATCGTGGTGGTGATAGTGGGACAGCAGCTCCGGTAGCTTCGGCAATTGTTGCACCATCCTCTGCTGTTCCCCCCCAGACGGGTGCTGAGTTGGTGCAACAATGGGCCTGCAATAGCTGTCATAAGTTTGATGCGCCGGACCGTCTGGTAGGTCCGAGTTTGTGGGATATTGGCGCCCGTAAGGATGCCGGCTATATTCGTGAATCGATTTTGCAACCGGATATGGTTGTCGTGCCTGGCTTCCCGCCACAGGTGATGAAGGGTACCTTGGATGGCAACGGCTTCTATCAGCAAGCGACCCTCCGCGATCTGAACACACTGGTGAACTATCTGGCCTCGCTCAAGGGTAAATGATAGATTAGGGTGGAGTAATCGTGAAACGTAAATTTCCGATTCACCTCAAAGCGATTCTTATTTTGCTGGTGGCGCTGTTTGTCTTTAATGTGATTGTGCCGATGGTTTCCGCTGCTATACCTGGGCAGTTGTATAGTTGGTATGTGGTGACGACGATTGCGGTTATCTTGATCTATGTGTCGTCCAGTGAAGCATCCTGGCAAGAATTTGTCAGCCCGTTTCGCGAGTTGCTTCTTGGACGGACGGCTTTGACCAAGCCGCTACGTATATTGGCGTTTATTTTTGTGCCTTTGATTTGTGGTTGGTATTTTTCCAGTTGGGCCTCCGGGTCTGCGCAGCCGCCCGGCGGACTGCGGGTGATTCATCCCACCCCACCATCGTCGGTGACGTTCAAGGGCAAACGGATGGTGTTGAAGGATATTTCAGGCAACCCACTGCGTAAAGAACCGGCGCACATGGCTGAGAACATTGCCGAGGGCCGGCGGGTTTATTACCAAAACTGTTTCTTTTGTCACGGCGATGGCTTAGAGGGTAAAGGCCATTTTGCCAAAGGGTTTAATCCGCCACCGGCTAATTTTCAAGATTCCGGCACCATTGCTCAGCTGACCGAATCGTTCCTGTTTTGGCGTATCGCTAAAGGAGGGCCTGGATTGCCGAATGAATCGGCCCCATGGAATTCGGCGATGCCGGTGTGGGAAAATTTTCTGAGCGAGAAAGAGATCTGGCAGGTCATTCTCTACCTGTATGAAGCCACACCATGGCAACCGCGCACCTGGGGTGATGAAGATCATGGTTAGGCGCAGAGGGTGAAAAGAGGGATACGGCGCATGCCGCATGGCACGAAGTGGACGATTGCACTTGTTGTTTTGATGGGCGTTGTGAACTGGGGCGTTGTGATGTCGTTAGCCGTTGCACAGACGGGTACGACACCGTCGGAGGCCGATCTGGCAGCCGGTAAGCAGTTGTATGAAGAACGTTGTATGCACTGCCACGGTGAAGCGGGTGATGGGCAAGGGATGGCTACGCCCTATGTGTACCCCACCCCGCGGGACTTTACCTCTGGTACCTACAAATTCCTTACGCGTCATGAAACGGAAGATGGCAATCGATTGCCATCGGATGAGGACATTTTCCGCAGTATTGCAGAAGGCCTGCATGGTTCATCGATGCCCGCTTGGCAGGGTTTTTTTAGCAGTCAGCAAATTTGGCAACTGGTGCACTATATTAAAACGTTTGCTGACCTGTTTGAGGAAGACACGCCAGGTTCAAAACTTGATTTCGGTGGTGCAATTGCTTCTTCGCCGCAGAGCATTGCCAAGGGCAAACAGTACTTTGAAGAAGACTTCGACTGCGCTTCATGCCATGGGACGGCCGGACGGGGGAATGGTAAGCAGGCGCTTGAGGGGTTGGAGGATGACTGGGGTAACCGCATCTGGCCGGCAAATTTGACTCGGCCATGGACCTATCGGGGTGGTCGCGCCAAGCGGGATATTTTCCGTAATATATCTCTCGGGATCAACGGTACGCCGATGCCGGCTTTTGCTGATCCGGATCCCATGCTTGAGGTGAAGGAGACAGAAGATGCGGAGGAAAAAAAGGAACTCGAAGCCGAAGCGCGAGAGTTGCGGGAAAAGATTTGGCATGTGGTGAATTATGTCCAGTCACTGTGGACGTATGTTGATGAGCCACAAGTAAAGGCAGTCCTCACTGCCCAGCGTGTTACAGGTCCATTGCCTCAGAGTCCGGACGACCCGGCTTGGAAGTCGATAACGCCAAATTATTATCCAATGGTTGGTCAAGTAGTTGAAGCACCGCGTTGGTTCACGCCAATGGTCGTCGGGGTTGAAATCAGAGCCTTGCACAACGATGCTGAAATAGCTTTTCAGCTGCTGTGGGATGATCGGACGCAGAGTAAAGCGGGCGAAGCAGAGGATACGGAGTCCTATATTGACGCGGTGGCGCTGCAGTTTCCGTCCCAGAAGGCGGGGGAGCGCCCATATTTTCTAATGGGCGATGCGGATCATCCAACGGATTTATGGTATTGGCGTGGTGATGCTGCACCGGTGGTGCGTGTTCAAACCAAGGGCTACAAGACATTTCAGCCAGGTGAGGAAACAGGTGGGGTGCAGGGTCAGGGGTTGTTCGACAATGGGCAATATCGGCTTGTCATGCGACGTGCTTTGCGAACAGAAAAGGCGGATGAGGAAAGCCAATTTGAGGTTGGTGCTTTTAGCCCAATTTCCGTCACCGTGTGGGATGGCTCAAATGGCGAGCACGGTGGCGGCAAGCGAGCCGTGTCGGCTTGGTATAATCTTTACCTCGAGTCTGAGCCGTCAAAAGCCCCGATGGTTCTCTGGTTTATAGGCCTTGTTTTTGGTCTGGGCGTTATGTGTGTGGCTGTATATGTCACCCGCCAGAGTTAGCCAAGCGAATGAAGCGGGTGAAAAGCCTTGGGACATGTGACCTGCTGTTTCTGACACGTGCAGAGATGCTTTATACCTGACCTGCGAAGGTTGAGATTGAGGTTGGAATGCGTGACCAAATACCTCTATGGCTGCACCGCTTCGCAGTGTTTACAGCGGCTGCTACGCTCATTTTAATCTTTGTTGGCGCGCTGGTGACGAGTACGGGTTCCGGGCTGGCGGTGCCTGACTGGCCATTATCCTTTGGGCAGGTTTTTCCGCCTATGGTTGGCGGTGTATTGTTTGAGCACGGGCACCGTATAGTGGCGTCGTCGGTGGGCATGTTAATGGTCACCTTGATGGTCTTGTTGTTCTACTGGGAGACGCGTTCCTGGGTGCGCTGGCTAGCGCGAGCCGCCGTGTTGACTGTTGTTTTGCAGGGCTTGTTGGGTGGTTTAACCGTTCTTTTACGATTACCGACCTTGGTGTCAGTGACGCATGCCTGTGTAGCACAAGCCTTTTTTTGTCTTACAGTGATCTTGTCCGTATGTACGGCGCCGGGCTGGTATGTACAGCGCCGTCAGTGGGTAGAAACCCTATCGCCGTCATTACGACTGATAACCACAGGCATGACTGTGATGATATATGTGCAGTTAATTTTGGGTGCATTGATGCGCCACACCGGTGCCGGATTGGCGATAGCGGATTTTCCACTCGCGTTTGGGCGCTTGATCCCGCCGTTTGAGTCGCCAGGGGTGATCATTCATTTTTTACATCGGCTCGGCGCCGTAGCCGTGACGTTTGGCATTGGTTGGACGGTTATCCGTGTGTTCAGTCAGTATCCTGCTGAGACATATCTCCGACGCCCGGCACTCGTCCTGACGGGCTTATTATTTATACAACTCACGCTTGGCGCGTTGACGATTTGGACACAACGTTCAGTGCTTCCAATGACGGCGCATGTAGCTGTAGGAGCAGCGCTGTTGGCTACAAGTCTTCTATTGACGCTACGTGCCTATCGACTGATAAACGCTGCGGTGTCCGTGCGTAGACCGGGTTTCTTCTCTGAACAGGTGATGACATGACAGCTTTGCGCACGGTAATAGCGATGAATGTGGGATTAGAAAAGGTTTCCGTGTACCAGCGCGTTATGGATTATCTGATGCTGACCAAACCTCGCATGGTGGTGATGATTCTAGCTGTGACAGTGGCGGGCTTTTATATGGGGACAACAGGAACGCCGGACTGGGTGGGTTTACTGAATCTCCTGGTTGGTGTGTCTCTGGCTTCGGGAGGAACCTTGGCGCTCAATCAATACGTTGAGCGTAACGAGGATGCGCTCATGAAGCGTACGCAGTTTCGTCCTTTGCCTGATGGCCGCTTACAGCCACTGCCGGCGCTCTATTTTGGCGTGGTGACAACCGTTGGTGGTTTGTTGTATCTGACGTTTATGTCGCATGCGCTGGCCGGGCTAGTCACGACGGTGACCGTCTGTACGTATCTATTTTGGTATACACCGTTGAAATTAAAGAGTTCCTTGTGTAGTGTTGTTGGCGCTATACCAGGCGCATTGCCTCCGGTAACCGGTTGGGTGGCGGCGCGAGGCAGGTTTGATGCAGAGGTATGGGTGCTGTTTGTCATTTTGTTTTTGTGGCAAATTCCGCATGCGCTGGCAATTGCTTGGCTTTATCGTGATGACTTTGCCCGAGCCGGTTTTCGCCTGTTGCCGGTGCTCCACCCGGATGGGAGAAGTACCGGGCGACAAATCGTTATCTATAGCCTGGCGCTTCTGGGTGCGGGACTGTTTCCCACTTTGATTGGCTTGGCCGGCCCAATTTATTTTATCGCAGCCCTGATTTTGGGGCTTATCTTCCTAGGTTTTGGTGTTGATGTAGCCCTTTCCCGCACGACTGAAGCAGCACGTCGTCTGATGCTGGTGTCACTGATTTACTTACCTCTGATGTATTTACTGATGACTCTCGATAAGGTGTCCAGGATTTTAGGGTAGTTAGTACCATGGCCCACGATTCAACAGAGGCTGTGATTGAAGAGCTGAGTGACCATCGCGCTGAGGTGGAAAGGCTCGTTGAAGGCCCTCCTCCGTTTTTTCCGGAACCGCCGAATGATTCCGATGATGGTGACCGTCACGGTGACGGCGATGATCGTGGTGATCCCCCGTTAAGCAATGGCCGCCTAGGTATGTTGATGCTGCTGGCGGCGGAAACGATGTTTTTCGCCGGCTTAATCGGGGCCTTTTTGGTGTATCGTATGTCGAACCAGGTCTGGCCGCCTCCAACCTTACCTCGTTTGCCGACTTTTGTGACCGGGGTTAATACGATTATTCTGCTTTACAGCGCGATTACGATGTGGCGGTCGCAACAGATGATTCGTACCGGCGTACAGCGCCGAGGCATCTACTTATTGTCGCTCACATGCGTCTTGGGGATGACCTTTCTGGCTGTCCAGGGCTACGAATGGATACGGCTGGTGCAATTCGGATTAACCATGGCCTCGGGTATTTACGGCGCCACATTCTACACCCTAATAGGCGCTCATGCCCTCCACGTATTTGGCGCTGTCGTCTGGCTACTGATTGTGTTAGTGCGTATTTTTGTTGGGCGCTATAGTGCTTCACGATACATGGGCGTCGCTCTGTGTGGGATGTATTGGTACTATGTTGTGGCCCTTTGGCCGATCCTTTATGGCCTGGTGTATCTCTACTGACATCGGTATATATATACCAAGCCGATGGAGTCCGGACATTGACTTCCCTACAAGAATCGAAATCCCGCTCACGTTTTTCCAGGGGTGTGTGGTGGGGTGCGATCGGCTTAGCTCTGATGGTGATTGTTAGTATAAGCGTGATGAGCTTGCGGCGCGGTAGTTCTTGGCAGGCTCAACAGGCGGGTTTGCAGGTCCTGGGTACGGTGCCTGATTTTGCCTTGGTCGAGCGTAGTGGGCGGCAGGTGACCCGATCCGATTTGCTCGGCAGGGTGTGGGTGGTTAATTTTATCTATACGCGCTGTGTTGACGAATGCCCGCTGCAAAGCAGCCATATGGCCCGACTTCAGACACAGTTTGCCTCGGAGGAAGAGGTGCGTTGGGTATCGATTACGCTAGATCCAGCCCATGATACGTCTGCAATCCTACAGCGATACGCTGAGAATTTTGGGGCGCATCCACAACGCTGGTTGTTTTTGACAGGCGACAAAAAGGTCATTTACCAGTTGATGCAAGGTGGTTTTCATCTAGGTGTGGTTGATCCTGACGATGCGCACCGCACCTCTGCCGCGTATTCGATTCCCCGTATCTGGCAGGCCATACGACATCCATTACAGGTGTTGCAAGCACGGCAAGCATGGGCGCATCACGGCGCATCCCCCAAAGCGTTGTCGCCTCGGTCTATTTTACACAGCGCGCGGTTCGTGCTTGTCGACCGCCAGGGTCGTATCAGAGGCTACTACGACAGTCGGGAAGCGGCAGCTATGCAGCGTTTACAGCGCCATGTAGCGCTTCTCCTACAGGAAGATGCCACGTAATCCTATCATGCCAAGGTTGGCTCCAGGCCGTTTCATGGTCAAGGAACGGTTCGGGTCGTCTATTTTTCTGTACTCATCTTCCGCGCCAAAGATGCTTTTTATCCGTCGCCTAAAGACGACAGCTCCCTGAAAGGAATTTCTGTGGACAGATATCGCGGCGCGATGGATGCGAATAGAGCCGGCTCGGCGGGGCAGCAGGCGGCCGCCGATATCGTGTCTGGTCCCGTCGTGGCGATCAAGGGTTTGCGTCATGTCTATGGTACACGCGAGGCGTTGGTTGGCATCACGCTAGATATTCAACGGCGGGAATTGTTTGGCCTTCTCGGTCCTAATGGTGG
>JAPULM010000592.1 GCA_027294925.1 bacterium | reverse complement strand
CCGTTTTGGTCAATTCTTCCACAAACAGCGGCACCCCATCGGTCTGGTTCACCACGTGCTGCAGCACTTCGGGGGTCAAGGGTTTCCCTCCCGTAATACACGTCACCATCTGTTCCACCTGATGGCGAGACAAACGCGGCAGGGTGATCTGGGTCAGATAGGAACGGTTGCCCCACGGCACCTGAAATGTCAGGCGATAGGTAAACAGCGAGCAGATTGACGTCGTCGGTGTCTGGTCCATCAGCAGGGTCAACAGCTCTAGTGTGGAAGGATCGAGCCAATGGAGATCCTCGATTATCAACAGCACCGGTTGCCGAGAGGCCATCGCCAATAGGAACGCCACGATGGCTTCCAGGGTCTTCTGCCGCTGCTGCTGCGGCGCAAGATAGAGAGATGGATATCGATCATCCGGGGCTGGAAGCCCCAAGAGAGGGGCAAAGAGCGGTATGATCTCATTCAGAGGCAGGTCGTACTGGGTGAGGACGGTCTCCAACTTCTCGAATTTCTCATCATGCGGATCGCCGCGCTGCCATTGGAGAACACGGTTGAAGAGATCTATCACAGGATATAACGCACTGTGCTGATAATACGGCGAACATCGACACTCCAGCTGCAGATAGTCATCCTCTGCGATGCGCTCTTTCAAGACCTGTACGAGTCTCGACTTGCCGACCCCAGGCTCACCACTCAGCAACACCGCTTGCCCCATCCCCTCTTTGACCTGGCTCCAGCGTTCCAGCAGCAGTGAAATTTCTGCCTCTCGTCCCACAAACGGTGTCAGACCGCTAGAGCTCACGATGTCGAGTCGGCTTTGAGCGTCACTCAACCCAAGAACCTGGTATATCTGCACAGGGGCTACCGTACCCTCAAGGGTATGCATGTCAAGGTCCCGAAGGGCAAAATACCCTTCGACCAAGTGAGCCGTGGCAGCGCTAATCATGACCGCGTCAGGTGCCGCAATGCCCTGTATTTGTGACGCAGTATTCGGGGTGTCGCCGAGGGCTAAGGCGTCGTGTCGATTGTCCCCGCCCAGGCCGCCGATGACCACCAGACCCGTGTGGATACCCAAACGCACGGCCAACTTTATGCTTTTCTCCCGTGTCAAACGGGCATTCAGCGCCTGGAGCGCCTCAACAATGCCCAGCCCCGCATGGACAGCCCGCTGTGCATCGTCTTCGTGGGCCTGCGGATAGCCAAAGTAGACTAACACCCCACTACCGGAGGTCTGGGCAATATGGCCATCAAAGCGCCGGACGACGTCAGCACACGTCTCCTGGTAAGCGCGTATCACGTCGTGCAGGTCTTCCAGTTCTAGCCGTTCCGGCAGGGTCACCGCGTCCACCAGATCGCACACCATCACCGTCAGCTGGCGACGTTCGGCTTCGCGCCCGTCACGTTCGGTCGATACCTGAGTGCCTGGCAGGGGCTGGTCTTGTGGGCTGACGGGCTGCTGGTCGTCAAGTGAAGTACCACAGGCGGCGCAGAAATGGGCCTGCGGGAGGTTCTCGGCATCGCAGTGCAGGCAACGGGATCGAAACGGCGCCCCACATTCGATGCAGAAAGCTCCTCCTACAGCTGGGTCGGCAGTATTCACATGCTGGCAGGTGAGACAGCGCCAGACCTCCTTCTCTTGCGTATAGACGTCCGGCTCCGCTACCCCAGCAGGCTCCGTGACCTGCGTCGCAAAGCGATAGCCATAGCCGTGCGAGGTTTGAATGATGCGTTGAGCCCGTCCACTGTCACCAAGAGCTTGCCGCAGCAGCCTGATGGCACTTTCCAGTGTCGAATTGCTGATGAACTGGTCGGGCCATACCTGCTCGGCTAACTCCTGCTTGGAGACCACTTGGTCGCGATGCTCGAGGAGGTAGAGCAGTACCTGAAATACCTTCGGACGCAGCCGTGTGGTCTCACCGGCGCGCGTCAATGTATAGAGTTGCGTATTTAGTTCAAAATTTTCAAATCGATAAATCATTGGAAAGCTCCGCCAACGCGAACTCGCCGTTTGGTCGATTACCAATGAGCTGCCGAAGTTATTCGCCACAAACCATACAAATAAGGGCAAATATCTGTTGAATGGCTTTATCTTTGGCAGCATCATATATCGTCTCCGGACAAAATGTCCAGTTCCAAAAGGAATGTCCCCAAAGGAAGCGCTCGTTCTGAATAGATCTTATAGACTATCACGGGGCGTAAAATTGAAAACCGGATGCGAGAGGATCAACATGTTGCAATGGACAGTTGTAACATGTGTAGGGGTAGACAGAGAATAATGTATGCTCCCGGTCGAGGGCGGGCAAGTGGCGAGGCCGAAGATACACGATGGCGCACTCGTCTACTACAGGGCGTGAAACCCTCCTGGCACCATTTCTATCCGGACAGGGAAACCCTCCAAGGCGCTTGGTATGCGCTGTCGCACAGTCTCATCGCTCAAATAAACGACAATGACCGAGTCGCCAATTTCGTCTTGGCCGGTTCCCATCCCTTCCACGCCATCAATCGATAATAACTGCTGGTCATGTTTGTGTATCGCGCGCTCAATTTCAGACGTAGGCATATATTCTCCCTCCTCCTCAGCAGGGTAGGGCATGGCCGCCTCTTCTATCGTCAGAGGCTCCTGCTCTTCCGCGAATGCATGCATATCCGGATCGTCGAAGGCTGAATTCTCGGAAGGGTCGTTGTTCATAACTAGCGGTCCCTCCAGTAGGCAAAACGAGTATGATCATCTACAAAACGGACATTACTCGGATGGTAGGCCAATTCATTAAGAAGATAAACTATGCGAGTCCCGCAAGCAAGGCTGCAATTCACCTTTAGTTTCAGATGTCACAGATGATCCGCTCCACATGATCGTTGAACGAAACAGCCGTACCTGACACAGAAGGGCCACCCTGACATGCTTAAAGCCAGGGTGGCCCTTTGGGTGTCCCGGGGGAAGAGGGTTTTAGGTATAGAGATTGATATCCAGTGCGCGTAAGACCCGGCCTATCTTGTTCGCTATCGTCAATCCCCCGCCACCGGCAAACAGTAGACCAACAGGATTGCGCCGACCATCCCAGGTCCAGATCACGGAGCCGGAATCGCCGCCGGCACTGAAGTTTCCACGCAAGCCCCGGAGCGTCATTTGATCACGGAAGAAGGCTCGACGGCCGGCGCCGTAGTTGACCCAGCCACTCCAATTGCAATCCGTGATACGGCCTGTCGTCAGCTGGGTGGTTCGGCCCGACTTACCGACTAACAACCCTTGCCGGCAGGCTCGGATACGGCTACTAATACGGAAGAACCTCCTTCGCCCACCGCGTAGATAGATCAGCTCACGACGTACACGACGATGCCAGGTCCATCCGGTCGCACAATCGACGTAATTAATCCGCCCTGCCCCATAACGAAGCGGGACGAACCTTTCCAAGATGGCAATGCGATCCCTCGGCGACCGACCACCGTCAGCCCGTCCCGGCTGGATGATCGAGTCCCTAAAACGGGCGTTGTTCGAGTTGGCAAGGACATGATTATTACTCAGGATCAAGACGCGGCGATTTCTGGGCGTCCGGCGTCCGCGGGCCAGACAGCCTAGTGTCCCAGCCGTAATCCGGAAGTGACCGACCGAGACACCACCAGGGGCCGGACGTATTTTGAAGCGATGGGCGTCGGCGTCGATAATTCCAGATACGATCACATTGACCGGTACCTGATCATCGCTGGCTGCTGAGACACCCATAGCGTCGACGAGGGCAGCTCGGACCCCATCATCGCTCATCGGCTCAGCAACATAGACATTCAGACACATAGCGCCAGGCTCAGCCCCCAGACTTCCATCCTCGGCAATGCCCAAGCCCACCCCGAC
>JAPULM010000591.1 GCA_027294925.1 bacterium | reverse complement strand
CTCAGCTCTCCGCCAACGACGTTTATGCTCAAGATTGATACCTCACCCTCGGTCGCCGTTTTACATGAACCGTTAGCTGTTGCTGCGCATGCCGTGCGTAAAGCACAACCAAAACTGGGTAGCACCGTGGTGGTGCAGGGTAGTGGGGCGATTGGTCTATTGACGCTTGGTGTGGCGCGTTTGGCCGGTGCCACACGGGCGATTGTGGTGGGTGGCCCGGCGGATCGCCTTGAACTGGCGCAGGCCTTCGGGGCTGATGCGGTAATCAATATTGACGATGTGCGCACGCCTGAAGCGCGCTTGCAGGCTGTGCTAGACGAAACCCCCGGCCGGCTTGGCGCCGATGTGGTGTATGGTTGTGTGGGTAAGGCGGCGGCCTGGTCGGAAGGAATCGGCTACCTGCGCGATGGTGATGGCCGTTTCCTGGAAGTGGGTCTCGCCGGCGACGATGGCGAGGTGCTATTTAACCCTGCCACGCAGCTCGTATCGAAAAATGCTTCGTTTATCGGCGCGCTGGGCATGACCGATGAAGATTCACTCGCCGCAGTGCGGGTGCTGGAAGCTAAACAGTTGCCGTTAGAACAGATGGTGTCACACCAACTACCACTCAATCGTGTTGCCGACGCTATTGATGCCTTAAATGGCGACTATCGCCTGGATGGTCGAACCGCGTTCAAGATAGCGGTGGCGCCGAATGGGACGATGCCCTAGGGGGGGTGGCTCAACTTGTGTCATGTCGCGAATCTACCGTAACGATTACATGCTGATAGGGAGCATGAGATGAAATTTGGCGTCACCATTCCCAATAACTGGGGCATTGAAGATCCGCAGAAGGTGCTCGATTTTGGACCTATGGCTGAGGAGTTGGGCTACGATTCGGTATGGGTCATGGATCACTTGTTCAACAATGGCTATATTCGTGAGCGTCTTGACGATAAGCCTTACTATCACCCGCTTGCCACCTTGTCTCACCTATCCGCCACCACCCAACGCGTTGAGCTGGGGACCTCGGTTCTGGTGTTGCCCTACCATAACCCAGTGGAACTGGCGAAGTATGTGGCTAGCCTGGACCAGATGTCTGGTGGTCGTGTCATTCTGGGGGTTGGGGTTGGCGCCATGAGCGAAGAGTTTGAGGCTTTAGGGGTGCCATTTCGTCAGCGCGGCGCACTGACCGACGAGTGTATTGCGGTGATGATCGAATTATGGACCAATCCGGACCCCAGATTTGAAAGCAGCCGCTGGCAGTTTGCCGACCTTAAGTTTTCGCCCAAACCCCTACAGAAGCCCTATATCCCTTTATGGATTGGTGGGTCAAGCCCAGGCGCCAAGAATCGCGCTGCAACCATCGGCAATGGCTGGCATCCCACCGGGATGTCTCCGCAAGCGTTTCGCCTCGGGCGGCAAGAGGTGCTGAAAATAGCCAGTGATGCAGGTCGTCATGCAGAAGCTCTGACGATGTCGATTCGTGTCGAGGTGGAAGCCCACGGCGGAGCATCAAGCACGCGCGCCCAGGACCGCGCCCGCCTGTCGGGGGACGATCTCGAGCAGATGGTCACTGACATCTCCGCTTATCAGGATAGCGGCGTTGAACATATTTTACTCGCCTTAAATACCGGAGATATTAACCGTATAACCGAGCTGATGCAAAACATTGCGCGGCAAGTGATCCCCCAGTTTAGAAAAGTCACGGGATAGGTCATTCTGCAACATGGCACAAGGAGAACGTTATTATGGCCACACAAATACAGGCACAAGACAAGACGGTATCCGTCAACGGACTGAACCTACATTACCTGGATTGGGGTAGGCTAGGAAAGCCACCGATAATCCTTTTACATGGCCTGCGTGGACATGCTCACGCCTGGGATGATGTGGCCGCAGCCACCTGTACAGACTATCATGTTCTGGCTCTGGACCAGCGCGGACGCGGCGGCAGCGACTGGGCCAAGGACGGCGATTACTCGACTGACGCTTATGTTGCAGACCTGGCTGCCTTTGCAGACGCGCTCAAGCTGGATTCATTTGTGTTGGTCGGTCATTCGATGGGCGGGCGCAACAGCATGGCCTTCGCGGCGCAATATCCGCAGCGCTTGCAAAAGCTGGTTATTGTCGACATCGGCCCAACTGTTGACCCGCGTGGCAGTACACGCATTAGTGAGGAAATCAATGCGGTGCCGGAGGCATTCGACTCATTCGAAGCAGTTGTTGCTTATATGAGTAAACAGAACCGCTTTGCTTCGGATGCGGTCATGCACCGCCGCTTGCAATATGCAACCAAGACATTGCCCGACGGTCAAGTCGGATGGTGTTACGATGTCGCCATCCGGCAGCAGTGGCGCCAGGGTACGGCCGCGCCTTCCGTCGACCTGTGGCCCGGGCTTAGTAAGATTACTTGTCCGACGCTCATTGTCAGGGGCATGGAAACCGACTTACTAACCTCGGAAGTGGCGCAGAAAATGGTCGAGGTACTGGCCAATGCAACAGTGGTGGAGATTGAACGGGCCGGACACATGGTGTTTGAGGACAACCCACAAGATTTTAATCATGCCTTGGCGACATGGTTGCCATAGGGTGGGTGATCGTTCTTCACCGTAGTGCTGACTGCTGCACACGTCCTTCTGTCGGGTATTGTCGTTTGCGCCAGCCGGGTAGTCCATCCCGCAGCACCCGCATGTTTCGATATCCTAAGCGGTGAAGGTATTGATAGGCCAAACTGGCCAGATGATGCGGGCAGGCTCAATACAGGACAAGCGGGATATCGCGGGGCATTTCGGCTACCCGATCGGGCAAACGTCGTAGGGGGATGGATCGGGCGCTGGGAAGATGACGTTTGGCATAGCTGGCTTGGCTTCGTACGTCGATAATCACTTGCGGCGTCTTATCGTCGAGGTGTTGCTTAACCGTCTCTACTTTAATAAATTGAATGGGGATGTTGTCTTTAACCTTTTGTTGGGCGAATTCCGGATAGTCTTGCGGATTCGCAAGGGTGCCTGAGGCGTACAACAAGAGAAAAATCGACAGACCGATAAGGCAGCGCTCGAGCATAGGTTATCTCCCACAACACCTTTGTTGGTATGTTTTAAATGGAATCGGGACAACATAATTCGTTTCATTTTAGTCGAATTGATTCACTCATGAAAGAGAATGTTTTTAATTCAGCTGAAATCCATCATCAAGCGCCGGCGAGTCCATTTGTGCGCCACGATAGATGGCGATGGTGGCTGATCGGACTTCTCATCCTCTTCGTCGGGTTATGCGCCGACCATAGACTGGTGTGGGGACACAGCGATCTTGATCCACGCCAGAGTATTCCCAAGAAGTGGGAACAATATATGCTCAATGTACCGAGCGAGACGCAAGCACCGACCGTTGAAATCCGCTTGCAGGTGCCGGCAGCGTTTCAGATTGAGGTCATCGAGCATAACCGGATCTGGAAGATTGACACGAAACGTGATGCTCGCGGGTTGATCCGTGAAGTGATCTGGAGTGGCAGTCAAATTCCGCCGCAGCGTTTTGAGGTATTTAAATTTCTTGCCCGCAATCCTACCAACCCCGGCATTTATCGCTGGCGCATCGAACAACATTATCAAGCAGGCGAGGCGGGGCAGTGGGAAGCGCAGACCCAGATTGTGGAATTGGACCAGATGGGCGGGCGTCGGGCAGAATCGGCCTGGCGATCGGCGCAGTTGGCGACGACGGTTAGCTTCATCGCGATTGGCATTGCCATCGTACTTATCATCTTTACCGTGATCAATATTATGCAGTATGGTCGCCGAGCAGCGGAAGATGGAGAGCGATGAAACAGGTTGTCGAATTTCTAAGCACGCTGTTGCATCTACTCGGCATGTTGTTGTTGGTAGGGGGACATCTCTGGTTTGCCTTTTTTTCCGCTGTGGCCGAACGTAGACACGACCGTGAGGGGGAGAGCTTCCTGGCCCGCGTTTTACCTGTGATGGCTAATATGTTTGGGGTTGGGGTGTTGCTACTATTTAGCAGCGGTCTAGTCAAACTTTTGTTGTGGGGAGAACCAGGACTCATTTTTCTGCCCGATCCGTATGGTTGGATTCTGCTGAGTAAGTTGATTCTTTATATGGTCATTGTGACGAACGGCTTGTGGATAGAGCGACGTTATCTACCTATCGTTTTGCAGCAAGCCTCACAGCCCTCCGATCGCTTGCGGTTGGGGGCGGCCTGGTGGCATGTGAAACGACGCACGCGTCTCAATTTTCTGCTTATTTTAGTTGTGCTGGTTTTGGGGGAGACCTTACGTTATGCCAAGCTGTGAGAGTGGGTGGATGGGTCCTACTCTAGCGTGGCGGGTAAGCGTCTTGCTCACCCTGGTCGGCGTCGTTACCGTATTTCCCTGCCAGGCGCATCATGGCGGCCTGGGCATCGAAGGCGATTTGGTTGAATGGGCCTTGAAGATTGATCAGTGGCAGGCCGAAGTTCTTGACCAGGGGCATCGTATCAAATTCTTATCTTATCCTCGCCAACCGATTCTCGCTAGCCGTACACGGCTGGTTTTTGAGATTCAATCTGCAGTGAGCGGACAATATGTCGGTGGTCTTAGTCCTAGGTTGATTGTTCAGCCTCCGAATGGCACGGCGCAAACCATTGCCTTGCAAGAGACGAAAGGGGTGACGGCTTACTACGAGACAGCAGTGACGTTTGCACAAGAGGGCGAACATACGATCACCTTCCATTCCAGCGCGGCAGGCACCGAACTGACAGGCAGGTTTTATAAAACGGTTCACGCCAGTGCTTTGATTGGCGATTGGACGATATGGCTCGGGCATCTTGTCGTTGCCGCTGCTTTTGCCGTCACCTGGATTGGCCTAGTCCTTTCGATCCAAAGGCGTTTTGTGCTGCCAAGGTAAAAGATATAGAGAATTCATTGTTCCCAGCCATCAGCAAGGTGAGCGATGCGACGCAGACCCGCATCGCTACCCCAGCTGATCAGACGATTGCCCGCCATCGAGGAGGAATGCACGTCCTGGGACGGTGACCTGACGGCTGTCACTGTTGCTATAACGCCGGGTCCAAAGACAGGCTTGTTTCACGTGTCACGCCGAATAATCGGGGCGGCGTTTTTGGCCAGCGAGACATTGAGGCAAGCGGGTTGTCCAGAGGCGTACGCTGCCTCCAATGCCTGAACCAATTCAGGGGCTGACGATACATGAACGCCGTACCCGCCGAACGCCTGCGCCACGTCATGGTAACGGGTTGGCAGGAGCTCACAGCCAATAAGCCGATCCGGACCATAAGTCCGCAGTTGGAGCTGATACTCGGCATTCCAAGTTGCATCGTTTCCTACCACGGCAATAAACGGTAGTTGCTGGCGCGTTGCCGTGTCAAATTCCGCCGGCTGAAAGCCGAAAGTACCATCACCAAGCATGGCGACGATGCGGGCATCGGGAAACGCTTCTCGGGCCGCGAGGGCGAAGGGGATAGCGCCGCCAATGGTACCGGAGGGGCCGTTAATCAGACGGCGGCGGCTTGATAGACAGGCCTGAGCCCACTGGCCAAACTCGCCACCATCCGAGATGTAAATGGCTTTGTCGTCCTGGCTTAAGAACGCCTGCACGGCTCTGCAGACCTCGACGGCGTGTAGCGGCTCATCGGGCGCTGCATGAATATCAGCCCACCTCGACGGACGGTAGGCCAACGCGGCATGCACCTCATCGAACCAGGTCGCGGACGCCATGTGCCCGCTGCCCGCCTTGCGTCGCAAATCTTTGGCGGCAGCAATAGGCTCTCCCCGGACCCCCACTAGCAGTCGAGACGGGTCGTTTAGCATGCGTTGGGTATGGTCGAGGACTTCTGCTTCCGGGTCAATCTGGATGAGGCGACAGCCGGGATCAACGAGCTGCGGATTCTCAATGGGAACCATAAAATCTAGCTTCTTCCCCAGCAGAACCAGCAGATCGGCCTGCGACAGGACCTCGGCGAACGCCCCGAGACTCGGATCGTTTATACCACGCGGACTTTCCATGCCAATTACCGGAACCCGTATAGCGGTCGCCAATGCCTCAGCCGCAACAGCGCTCTGACCTCGTGTGGTGGCCGGGCCGGTTAGAATTAAGGGACGCTTGGAGGCGGATAAGGCACGAAGAACCGACGCGCTTGCATCAGATGGCCATGACGCTGGCCGCACATCGTCTTGTGGAGCGGGTGGCGTACGCTGGTCGATCTGTGCCTCTAGTAGGTCAACCGGTAAGCTAACGTGGACCGGACCGGGACGTCCTGATTGTGCCAGTTGGTAGGCTCGGGCGATATCGGAGCCAATCTGTTCGGCCGTGGATGCCATTCACGACGCCTTGGCCACGTGTGACGCCATTTCGGCTTGCGGCATGTCCTGGAACACACCGCGGCCGAGTTGACCGAGCGGAGCGTTGCCGCTCAGCAGCAGCATTGGCGACTCGGCCATCTTGGCCACGTACAGCGCCGACAGGGTGTTGGCAAAACCCGGTCCAGCCGTGACGAGGGCCACCCCAGGTTCGCCAGTCAACCGGCCCCAGGCGTCGGCCATATGCACCGCTGCCTGCTCGTGGCGGGTGTCAATGAAAC
>JAPULM010000590.1 GCA_027294925.1 bacterium | reverse complement strand
CAGCATGGCGCGGGCGTCGGCCTCGCCGATCGGACAGATGCGAAACGCAACGTCGGCCAGAACCTCGACGAAGACGCCGCCAAGACCGACCATGATCATTGGCCCGAATTGCATGTCGCGGACGGTGCCAATCACCACTTCGAGTCCCGCTGGGGCCATTTCCTCGATCAGATAACCATCGACCCGGGCGTCCCGGATGGCCGGCGTTGCCGCCATCGCCTCAATGGTGGCACACGCCGCGGCGCCGTCGGGCAGATTGATGCGTACGCCGCCGATATCGCTTTTGTGAAGAATATCTTGCGACATGACCTTGACGGCAAAGGGCGGCGTTAGTTCCGACACCGCTGCCTCCACCTCTAGCGGCGAAGCGGCGACACCCGAACTCGGGACGGAAATGCCGAACGCCGACAGCAGGCGCTTGGCGTCGCGCTCACTCAGCCAGCCCCGCTCGGCCGCCTCTGCGCTAAGCTCGTCCATCGTCCCCCTAGGCACTGGTCGGCCAAGTTTGCATGCGGTGCTGGCCAATGCCACCGCTTTTGCGCAATCGGTATACATCCAACATCTTGATCAGGTAATGCCGCGTTTCTTGTGGTTTAACGACGTTTTGCACGGAGTAGATCCTCGCCATGTCCCAGACCTGGATGTCCTGTTGGATATGCGCGAAAGCTTCCTCGTATCCTTCTTCCCCTGGAGCCAGATTGTGGACGATCTTGGTCGCGAAGACTGGATCCATGAAACTAACCTCGGCCGTCGGCCAGGCGATCATCTCGCTGTTGTGGCGCCCGCCGCCCATAGCGACATAAGCGCGGCCATAAGCCTTGCGCACCAGAACAGTGATGCTGGGCACGGTGACCAGCGAGGTGGCGTTCATGAAATTCATGATGTGGCCGGGCGCGCCCCGGCGCTCGGCTTCCTTACCGACGACGAAACCGGGCGTGTCCATCAAGCGCACGATCGGAATGTTGAAGGAATCGCACATCACGGTAAAATCGATGATCTTGCGACACGCATCGACCGACAGCGCGCCGCCTCCCATCTGCGGGTTGTTCGCGATGATGCCGACACTTTTACCGTCAAGACGCGCCAGTGTCGTTATCGCTGCCGTGCCGAAGCGCGGTTTAATTTCGAGGCAACTTCCCTGGTCGACGATGATCTCGACGATCTTGCGCATGTCGTAAACTCGGGTACGTCTTTCGGGAAGAATGTCGAGGATTTTGTCCTGCTCCTCGCCGCTCCCCTCGGTGACCGGATGTTCGGGGGGCATCTCCATGTTGTGGCTCGGCATATAGCCAAGAAACGTCCGAATCGCTTCGAACGCTTGCTGGTCGGTGTCGACGAAATAGTCCGCCAGTCCGGTGATGTCGGCGTGCAGCCGCCATCCGCCCAAATCATCAGCATCGATTTTCTCGCCAACAGCCATCGAAACCAAGCGTGGGCTCGAGACCGACATAATCGAGCCCTTGCGCATCACCGCGAAATCCGAACAACAGCAGAGCCACGCTGAGGAACCGAATGACGTGTCGAGCGCCGCCGTCACCCAGGGTGTCTCGCGGGTGCGCATGAACTGGGTTGGGTCGTTGCCGAGCATCGTTCCCATGCCCATGGCCCCCATCGCATCGGGTAGGCGCGCCCCCGTCGATTCGCCGATATGGACGAACGGCATACCGAATTCCCCGGCTGAGCGGCGGATATGGCCGAGCTTCTTGCCGTTGGTGGTGCTGGTCGAGGCGCCCTTCACCGTGAAGTCGTATACACAGACGGCGACGTCGCGGCCGTCGATCTTGGCGAAGCCGGTGATCTTTCCGTCGCGAGGCGTGTTGTCGCGGTCAGCCTCGACCATGCCCGAAGCGCCGAGCAAGCCGGATTCGATGAAACTGTCCGCGTCGACCAAAAGCTCAAGGCGCTCCCAGGCGTTGAGCATACCGCGCTCCTTGCGTTTCGCCAGTTTGGCCGGCCCCCCCATGCCACTGGCCTGGTCGCGGCGGCGATCCAATTCGGCGAGCAATTCGCGATGTCCCATTTGTCGATTCCTTGCGGTTGGTGTTTAGAACTCGATTTTTTTGACGGTCATGCTTTCGACCGCCTCCCTGTCGAGCCGCGGCCGGTAACCGGCACTGAGTTTCATGGCGCCGTCCTCGAAGGTCAGCGAATTCTCGAAGATACAGCGAGACCTTCAATATGTGTTGCTGGAAATTCAAGCACTTTAGCACTAGCACCAGGGGCATGCAACCCCTGAGAACCCCCTTGCACCTCTCCAGGGCCACCTGCCAGCGTCCGCCCTTCGAGCAGCATTTTCCGGCACACCAGCTCGTCGATGACGGTGGCTTCCAATCGGTAGTCCAGCACGATTTCCACCCCGTTTTCGTGCGCATCGTCATCCTCATGCGCCTGCGGCCAGCCAAAGTACACCATGAGGCCATCACCAAGGTGCTGGGCGATATAGCCATCATAGCGTTCGATCACGTCGGCGTTGGTGGACTGGAAAGCGCGAATGACATCGCGTAGGTCTTCAGGGTCGAGTTGACCGGAAAGTTTGGTCGAGTCAGCCAGGTCGCAGAACATAACCGTGAGCTGCCGCCTCCCCTTCCTTCCCGGTGTTTTCGTTCCACTGCCCGAGATCATAGGCAATTGGGTAGATGAGCGAGGGACTCTGCAACTGTTCAGCGAGGGTAAAGGCTCGTTGAAGTTCTGCTCCTGCCGTGTCGGTATCTCCGAGTTTCGCTGCAATCTTCCCGCGCAACGCCCAACCAAGAGCGACATACTGTCACGATAGCCGACAGTGCATTGCGGGATAGCCCTGAACCGTCCAAGCACATGCCGCCAGTAGGCTAGATGGTGACGGGCTCAGTCGCGCTGGCCAGATCAGCAGCCGTCTTGGGTGTGTGGACCACGTCGGATGCGCCGAATGCCGTCGTCCAGGCAGCAAACTCCAGTACGATCCCGTTGGGGTCTTTGAAGTATAGCGAGCGTACGAACACGTCGCCGTTGTCTGTGTCGGAAACCCAATTCGCCTTGTGACCGCCACTTAGGGAGCTGGCATGATTTGTGATATCGGTGACCTTGATGCCCTTGTCGCGTAGCTTGACCAAATACGCGTCCATCTTCTCCGGTGCCACGTCAAAGGCCAGATGGTGCATCGTGCCCTGTGCCATCACCATGCGCCCCGTCCGTTGCATCTCGTCGTCGTACCCTATGTGGCGCGAAATACCGGGCACGCCTTCCGGCGCATTGGGGAACCAGAAAAAGGCAATGCCGTCTCGACCATTGCCCATATCAAAGAAAAAGTGTTGACCACCGTCGTCGTACTCCAACGTTTTGACCAGCTTCATCCCCAGCACCTCGGTGTAGAAATCCACCGTTTCTTGCATGTCTCGGCACACCAGGGCAAGGTGATTAAAGCCACGGAGTTCAAACTCGGGGTTCGTACGCTGCGTTCCGGCCATGATGGGCCCTCCCTCTTGCAAGCATAGACGTGACATCCTGCCTAAGATTGTATCATCATTTCTCATTAAATTCTGTTTGGCCAAATTCTAGCGGTTGTTTAGGCTTCGAATAGGCGAAACAGGGCGGGATATAATGCGACGTTACACTGAAGTGGCTGCCTAGTAAACTGTGCTGCTTGCCCACAACTCCGTGCATGAGTCGTCAGTTATGGTTAGCCAACCTACCACTTATCAATAGCCCGCATTTAGGTACATATCTTGCCTTTAAGCATGGCTGAGCAGCGGGCACGGTAAGCATGTGAACCCCTATGTTGCTAACGGTCAGCTCGTGCCTTCCTGTATCGCCGGACAACCCAATCACAGCGTTTAAGGAATTTATTCAACGACAAGTTTTTGGCCGGGATAGATCGTACTTCTGAGGGTCAGCTGATTAAGACGTAACAACTGTTTAAGAGACATGTTGTGACGCTGCGCGATCGTGTAAGGGCTGTCGCCGCGTTTGACATAGTAAGTGGTCAACTTGCTGCTGTTGATGGGCTCGGTGCGATGCCCGGGTATTTTCAGGCGCAGGCCGATGCGTAACGTTGTCGTACGCAGGTGGTTCAGCTCCTGAATTTTTCGGGTGGTGGTCCCACAGTGCCTGGCCAACGTCCAGAGCGAATCACCTCGTTTGACCACATGGATACTGCCTGCCGCACACCCCTGGCGTGCGGTCGGTTGGCGCCGGGATATGACGGTGCCATTGTGTGGGATTCTTAACTTTTTACCGGCAACGATATAATGTGAACGGCGCAGGTTGTTGGCCCGCATAATGCGGCCCACTGTGGTCCGATAGCGCCGAGCGATGGTGGACATGCTGTCGCCACGCCGCACCCGGTGCCAGACGTAGTCGCGCCGAGGATGAGAAGCAATTGGAATCTCATCCAGTTTGGCCAGCAAAATCTGACTCTTGCCCAGCGGCACCCTGAGGGCGTAGGGCTCCCGGGGCAACATGCCGTAGCGTAGCTCGGGATTGAGCGCCCGGAGTGTCTTGAGAGCGATTCCGGTTTTAGCCGCCATGTCTTTCAAATGCACCTGCCGGTTGATCTCCAGCGTTTCAAAGGTTAGTGGCGGAGCCATCTCAACTGTTGCAAGCCCATATGTTTCAGGGGCGCTGACGATATGCAGGGTCGCCAAAAAGCGCGGTACATATCTGGCAGTCTCTCTGGGAAGGCGTTCATAGAGGTCCCAAAAGTTATCCAGATAGTTGATGTTTTGGCTGCGGATACGACGCAGCACGCATCCCTCGCCACAGTTATAGGCGGCTAAAACCGTCGTCCAATCGCCAAAAATATGATGCAGCGCCTTCAGATAAGCAATAGCGGCCTGAGTCGATTTGATCGGATCGAGGCGTTCGTCGATATATTTGTCTCGCTTGAGCCCAAACTTATAACCGGTGGAAGGGATAAACTGCCAGAGTCCCAAGGCCCTGGCCCTGGACAGCGCCCTCACCTTAAAACCACTCTCAATCAACGGCATCCATGACAATTCCTCCGGCAGACCGGCCTCTCGCAGGGCTTGCAGAATATACGGTCGATAGCTGCCGGAGCGCTTGTAGGCTTCAAGAAAAAACCGCTTTTCACTGCCTTTGGTAAAACGGTCAAGCTCGGCCTGGACATGGCGATTCAGTACCAGTGGGATAGCGTTATAATGGCCATCGATCGCCACCTTACGCGACGCGTAAATCTCGAGGATCCGTTTGGAAATCAAAAAGCGGAGATCTTCTTTTTGCTGCATTAACCTCGTGTGGTCGGATGTCTCGACCTGCAAAATAAGACCATAGGCATTGTCCAGGGTCGCCAGGGCGTTCTCCAGTTCGCCTTTTTGCCATAAATCCTGTGCCACTTGGCAGTAAGCGAGTGCCTCATCCAACAGCGTCTCCGCCTGACCATCGGTGGCGTCAAACTCTCGTGACGCATGGGCTTGTGCGTCTTTACCTTTTAGATCCTGGCGATCGCTTGGAGGCTCTCGCCGATTCGTCTCCGCACCCTGGGAGGCGCCATTTGGATCGGCTTCGACCGGGTTGGCGTCAGGGAGATCATCTTCGCTTTGGTTAACGGCATTCCGATCCTCCTGCCTGGACGTCAGCAGCATGGAATCGTCTGCCTGCTCGGGAAGCGTCTCGCAGCCGATCATGGCAACGGCTAGCATCAGAAATAGTATAAGATGGCGAAGTAACACAGTGGTATCTCTCTTTAGATTAATAGGTCCCAAGCTATCCCATCGTACACAATGTGATCGTTCGGTCCTCGATCATATTGGCATAGGTAGCTCAGGATGAAACACAGCACCACGCTACCCGCGACGCAACCCAAATAGTCAGAGTATGTCTTGGCTTTATTATATAATTTTCGACAATCATTCTCGACCGAATCTATCCCTTGACCGCACCGGTGATACCAGACACGTAATATTCCACAAAGAAGGAATACACCACCGCCACTGGCACCGAGCCGAGCAGCGCACCGGCCATAAGCGAGCCCCAGAAGAAGACATCACCCTTGATCAATTCGCTCACCACGCCTACTGGAATGGTCTTCTGTAAGGGAGACGAGAGAAACACCAGGGCATAGAGGAACTCGTTCCAGGATAGGGTAAAGGAAAAAATTCCGGCCGACAGGATACCCGGTGCGGCTAGAGGCAGAACGATGTGCAGCATAGCCTGAACCCGGCTGGCGCCATCGATGCGGGCGCACTCCTCAAGTTCTTTAGGGATGGTTTTGAAATACCCCATCAGCAGCCAGGTGGAAAACGGCACCAGGATGGTCGGATAGGTCAGAATCAGGGACCATGAGGTATCGATCAGCTTCAGCTTGGCTATCACGTTGGCCAGCGGGATGAACAGAAGCGTCGGTGGCACCAGATAGGTGATGAAAATCGATACGCCAATAGTAGTAGAGCCGACAAATCTCAGTCGAGATAGTGAATAGGCCGCCAGCACGCCGCAAAACAGCGACAAGATGGTGGTCGCGGTGGCGATCCAGAAGGTATTGAGGGCCCAGCGTGCAAATAGGGTCTCTTCGAAGAGATAGGCCCAGTGCTCAAGCGTGGGTTCCTTGACGATAAACGGCACGCTGCGCACATTGTACAATTCTGCGTCCGGCTTGAGCGAGGTAATGAGCATCCAGTAGAACGGAAACAGCATGGCCACGAGAAACATGAAGAGTGGAATATAAAACACGATTAAGCGCTTGAAGTAGGTCTCGCCGACTCGAATTTCCATGCATCACTTCCCATCACCGAGGGCCGACCTTCCGCACAAGGCCGGCCTTGCCATGCTGATCGGGCGCCGTAGCTATGGCGCCTCAACTATAGATGTTGTTCAATTCGCTTTCAGCCCATTTGATCACGCTATCGGCAGATTCGCCCCTAACAGCGCGGGCGAAGAGGTCGACGACGATGTATTTCGCAAACACCTCAGAGGCACGCCGGTCATAGGGCCCCGGGTAACCGATGTGCCGCCCGTAGGTGGCCAGATCCCGGTACGGCGTCAGGGCCGGATCATACGACCACATTTCGTGCTTCTGCCACTTTGGTAAGACGCCCTTGACGTAGCCATTGTTGATCACGAAGAACTTCTCAAAGTTTTCGTCCTTGCCAATAAAGCGGATATAATTCTTGGCTGCTGACTGCACCTTGGAGTGCGTCATGATGCAGCTCGATTGCCCGCCGAAGGTGTGGAAGCGACCCGCCGGTCCTTCTGGGCTGAGGAAATGGTGTAGCCGCCAGACAAAGGGATTTTTCTTCTTCACCCAGTTGCGCTTGGCCACGAAGTAAATGCTCGCCCCGTTCAGGGTGCAGGACAGCGTCTCGCCGAGAAAGGCCCGATTGTTACTGCTGTCGTCCCAGGCCAAACCGCTTTCATCGCAGCCCTTGACCCAGAATTCCTTCAAGAATTTGATGGCATTGCGGGTGGCCTGGCTGTTGATGGCCACTTTGCTGTTCTCATCCACTAGCGAGCCGCCGAAGGACCACAGGAAGGTATAGGCGAAGCCCGGCGGATCGCCGAAGGAGTGGCCCAGAGACTGGCCGATGGGATAGCCCAGCTGCTTGACTTTGGTGCCGACTTCCATCATGTCGTCCCAGGTTTGGGGGGCTGCCACCCCGGCTTCATCGAACAGGTCCCGGCGGTAGACATAGGCACCCCCACCAGAGAAATACGGCACCCCACGGTAGACGCCATCTACGTTGACGCCGTCTCGCAGAGCTGGCCAGATCTGCTCACCGCCCAACTCTTGGATCAGGCCGCCATGGTCGATCAGGCCTTTGGCATACAGGTGGGGCTGGTTGTTGAGCAGACGGATGATATCCGGCCCGGAACCACTTTCCACGGCCGCTGTGGCGCGGGCATTCAGGTCGTTGGCGTTGATGTGTTCGACCCGGACCTTGATGCCTTCTTGCTTGCCGAACTCCGCCGCCTGGCGGTCGGTTTCGACGTCGGCCGGTTTGATGAAGCTGCTCCATTCCAGAATGTGCAGCTCACGGGCCTGCGCAAACGCCGGCGCCTGGCCAAGCAGGCCCACACCAGTCCCAGCCGCCACGGCCAGTCCACCGGTGGTTTTAATAAAGTCCCGCCGACTCATGCCTTGCGGCAGCGCGACGTTTTTCGCTGTCGTGTGCTTGTCCATACGTTTCTCCTTTTGCATAGTCCATCCACTTCTTTTCACCTCACACCCTCGCCGTTCCCCTATGCGCTTTCCTCCTTTCTTAGATACAACAACTGCCAAAGGATTAACACCGCCAGGAAGGGCAGCATGAACAGCGCGATGGCTGCCCCCTCACCCAGATTCCCAGACTGCATAGCCAACTGGAAGGCCAGTGTGGCAAAAAGATGCGTGCTGTTGTGGGGACCACCCCGCGTCAACACATAAACCAGCTGGAAATCGGCAAAGGTGACTACAATGGAAAACACCACCACTACCACCACAATGGGCTTGATCATAGGCAGGGTGATGCCCCAGAAGCGTTGCCAGCCGTTGGCCCCATCGATAGAGCCGGCATCATACATATCCGGTGGCACGGTTTGCAACCCGGCGAGAAAGGTAATCGCAAAAAACGGCACACCCCGCCAGACGTTGACCAGGATAATGGAAAACATCGCCAGCCCCGGGCTCCCCAACCAGTTGATGCGTACCCGGCCGCGGAAGGGTTCTTTAATGGCGATGTCAAAAATGCTGATATCCAGCTTCCAAAACCAGTTGATGACCCAGTTAAACACACTAAAGGTGGCGTCGAACATCCACAGCCAG
>JAPULM010000059.1 GCA_027294925.1 bacterium | reverse complement strand
ATTCAGGAGCACTGGGTGTCTTCAGATAACTGTTGCAGCAGTTGTTCGGCCGCGTGCTGCTCGGCTACTTTTTTGCTCGGTCCAGTGCCCATGGAGCAGAATTGTCGATTGAGTGACAATTGCACGTGAAATGTCTTTTGATGAGCTGGCCCTTCTTCATCGACGATGTGGTAGATGGGCAGGCAGCCATAGCGACCTAGGGCGTGTTTTTGCAGGAGCCCTTTGTAATCTTGGCTACGTGAAGATGCTAGCCGTTGGGTCAGAAGTGACCCGAAGGTCGATAAAAGGACGTTCTGCGCGACTCGTAAGTCCGCGTCGAGATAGATAGCTGCAATCACTGCTTCAAATGAGGCGGCCAATAACGAAGACTTGCGACGTCCGTCGGTCTGTTCTTCCCCTCGCCCAAGTATAAGGAAATGACCGAGATCCAAGTGTTGGGCCAGGATGGCCAGACCTGCTTCGCTGACGATCTTTGAGCGCAGTTTGGACAACTGGCCTTCCTGGGCGGCCGGGTACAGGGTATAGAGGTAATCACTGATTATCAGATCAAGGACAGCGTCTCCTAGAAATTCCAGCCGTTCGTAGTGTTTGTGCAGGCTCCCGGTTTCGTATGCGGAAGATTTATGGGTTAAGGCACAATTCAGAAGTGAGATATCGCTAAAGTGATAGCCCAGCCGTTCTTGCAAAAGGGCTAAGTACGCGGTTCGTTCAGTCGTGATCACATTGTCTCCGCGTATTGTTTGAAGATAATGCATGCATTTGTGCCACCAAAGCCCAAAGAATTTGACATCACGGCTCCCAACGATGTATAGCGTGTGGTGTCTGGGACGTAATCAAGATCGCATACTTCATCTCGGGTTTTTAAATTGATCGTCGGAGGGATCGCCCCTTGGGCAATTGCTAATGTTGAAAAAATACCTTCTACACCACCTGCACCGCCAAGTAGGTGACCAGTCATAGATTTGGTGGAACTGACTGCAAGACGATAGGCATGATCGCCAAAGACATTTTTGATAGCAAGGGTTTCGAACTTGTCATTATAGGGCGTTGAGGTCCCGTGTGCATTGATATAGTCGATGTCTTCCGGACGCAGATCACTGTCCTGTAACGCATTACGCATACAGAGGGCGACACCGCGAGCCTCCGGGTCAGGTTGGGTCATGTGATAGGCATCCGCACTCATGCCGTAGCCGGCTACCTCTGCCTGAATCGTTGCGTTGCGTTGTCGAGCGTGCTCTAATTCTTCTAGAACCATGATGCCGGCCCCCTCACTCATAACAAAACCGTCACGTTCTTTATCAAAAGGACGGCTTGCTTGTTGCGGAGCGTCATTGTTCGTGGAGAGCGCTCGCATTGCACAGAAGCCTCCCAGGCCAAGGGGCGTGATGGCTGATTCACATCCACCGCTCAACATGACGTCGGCGTCGCCGCGTTGGATAATTTTATAAGCTTCTCCAATCGCGTGGGTGCCAGCTGCACAAGCAGTCGTGACACAAGAGTTCGGACCACGTGCTCCAAAACGTATGCAAACTTGTCCAGCAGCCATATTGGCAATAAGCATGGGTATAAAAAATGGCGAAATCCGGCCGGGTCCTGCTTTTAGCAAATTTTTGTGGTTACGTTCCAGGCTTGACATGCCACCAAAGCCAACGCCAATTAGACACCCGATACGATGGGCATTTTCTTGGGTGATCTCAAGTCCGCATGATTCGACTGCCATTGCAGTGCTTGCAACGGCGAATTGAGCGAAACGGTCCATACGCTTGACGTCTTTTTTGTCCAAATACGCCAGGGGATCAAAATCTTTTACTTCGCCTGCGATTTGGCAGGGGTAATCACTGACGTCGAAGAAGGTGATGTGGTCAATACCGCTTTCGCCCTTGAGAATCGCCGTCCATGTCTTTTCTACCCCTGTGCCAAGAGGGGTGATGAGACCTAAACCTGTGACAACTACTCGTCGATTCACGCTGTTATGGACCACCTCTCTTTAGTTCTATTCGCCCTCTATAACGGTGTGTTACAGCGACCTTAGGCGCTATCTGTTTTCCCTTTGATATATTTTACAGCATCAACGACAGTCGTAATTTCCTCAGCATCTTCATCTGAGATTTCAATTTCAAATTCTTCTTCGAAAGCCATGACCAATTCGACCGTATCGAGCGAATCTGCTCCTAAGTCATCAATAAACGATGCTGATTCGGTCACTTCGTTTTCATCTACGCCAAGCTGTTCGACAATGATGGCTTGAACACGCTGTTCGATCGTCATACGATGGTCTCCCTATTCATAGTTAACGCCATGTAGGCCGGTTAAAATTTTGGACATAATCGGCAGATTTACACCAATTGTTACATTTAGCCGTCTTAAATTAGCAGTCCGCCGCTTACGCGAATAACCTCACCTGTAATATACTGTGCAGCGCTAGAGGCCAAAAACACCACACATGCTGCGACATCCTCAGGGGTTCCGAAAGATCCCATTGGAATTTGTTGCAACAAGGTATCGCGTTGTGCAGCGGGGAGGGTATGCGTCATGTCGGTGTCAATAAAGCCAGGTGCCACGGCATTGACCGTGATGCCACGTGGGGCCAGTTCTTTCGCGAGGGATTTTGTAAATCCGATCATGCCGGCTTTGGAAGCGGCATAATTCGTTTGACCAGCGTTGCCCGCCAGTCCCGCAATAGAGGAAATGGCTATAATCCGTCCCCAGCGTTGGCGCAGCATGGTTCGGGAAGCTGCGCGAGCACAATTAAAGGTGCCAGAGAGATTGGTGCGGATCACTGCCTCCCAAGCTTCAGGTAGCATGCGGACCAGTAGTTGATCGTCTCGTATCCCAGCGTTATTGACCAAAATATCGAGGCCGCCAAAGTCATTGGTAATCTGGCTGAAGGCGGTTGCTGTTGCATCAAAGTCAGCCACGTCAAACTGATAAGCACGTCCCTCAGTTCCTAGCGCCTGCAGCATGGCTACAACCTCTTCGGCTGGTCCACGTTGATGCATGTAGGTCACCGCCACACGGGAGCCGGATTGACCTAAAGCAAGTGCAATAGACCGCCCAATACCGCGTGATGCACCTGTAACGACAGCAACTTTACCACTCATCGACGCCATAGATGTCTCATTTTTTTAGACCGAGAAGCGTGTCTAGTTTGAGTATGTTTACCTGCGGCGCAATACGCCGCATCATGCCTGAGAGTATGTTGCCCGGGCCGACCTCAAGAAAGGATTCACAGCCTTGCTCAACTGCATAACGCATCGAATCTTCCCAACGTACCGGGTCACATACCTGATCAATCAAGAGTGCCTTGGTGGCTTCGGGGGACGGATGGGGTTCGGCTGTCACATTCGAAAGCACAGGGAGACGAAACGGTTGTAGTTTGATCTGGCGTAGGGTCTCTGCTAGACGATCGGCAGCCGGCTGGAGTAAGGCGCAGTGGAATGGAGCACTTACCTTAAGCAAAATGGATCGACCCAGACGTCGTGTCTTGACTGCTTTGACTGCGGCTTGTACGGCGGGGCTCTGTCCAGCAATGACGATTTGTCCGGGTGCATTATAATTGGCAGCCTGTAGTACGCCGTCAGCCGCGAATTCTGTACACAAACGTTCAACCTCCTGTCGCGGTACCCCAAGCATGGCCGCCATACTGCCTTGGCCAGCAGGCACGGCCTCTTGCATAAAGGTTCCTCGTAAATGTACGAGGCGAATGGCGTCAGCAAATGCGAGAGCGCCGGAAACAACCAAGGCAGAGTATTCACCAAGGCTATGCCCGGCAAGAAGGGTCGGTTGTACATCGCGCTTTCGTAGAATGGTCCAAACCGCTATGCTGTGTAAGAGAACAGCTGGCTGGGTGTGCTGCGTTAAGCGAAGCTCTTCCTCTGGCCCTTCAAAGCATATCTTCTGCAAGTCGTAATCGAGTACATCGTTAGCCGTTTGGTACAGGGCGCGTACGTCAGCATCGGTGGCGTAGAGAGCTTTACCCATACCGACAAACTGCGATCCCTGACCCGGGAAGGCACAGACAAGTGCGCTCATAGAAAGGTCCTAGATAAGGTCAAGCATTAGCACGCCGGCAAGTGAGAGGGTGGCAGACCATCATCACCGTCGACGATATCGTCTTCGAATTCATCACGTTCGCCACGGAGCGACATATGGTTACGGATTTGGCGCCAGAGACGCTGGCTGCGCGTGGCTCCGGTTTGCTGGATATCGATGTTGCGTTCAAGGTCTTCTTGGATGCGTTCCGCTACCCGTTCATCAACAAATCGTTTGGCGAGATGGATGGCGTTTTTCACCGCCTTCGGGGTCGAATTGCCATGACCAATAATACAGGTTCCATTAATTCCCAAGAGTGGAGCACCGCCATATTCGGAAGCGTCAACACGTTTGCGAATATCGTTTAGGGCCGGACGCATCAATAGAGCGCCGAAGCGTCGCCAGAATGTTTTGGTCAGTCCCGCTTTGAGTGTCTGACTGTACATTTCGGCCACTCCTTCGCACATTTTCAGGGCAATGTTGCCGATGAAACCATCACAGACGGCGACATCAGCTACGCCACGGAAAAAATGTTTGCCTTCAACATTGCCGATAAAATTTAGATCGCTCTGTTTCAGCATCATAAAGGCTTCACGGGTAACGTCATTACCTTTGCTGTCTTCCTCACCAATGGCTAGGAGGCCTACTGCCGGAGACGGTTTGTCTAGGACGTATTTGGCGAAGACGTTTCCCATGATGCCGAATTGAAATAACTGGGTTGATTTACAGTCGACGTTGGCGCCAACGTCGAGTAGGATCGTAAAACCTTTCTGGGTGGGCAACAAAGCGGCGATCGCCGGCCTATCTATACCCTTTAGGGGCCTCAAAAACATTGTCGAAGCAGCTAAGGCAGCGCCCGTATTGCCTGCACTGACAACGGCTTGTGCCTCTCCACTACGCACCAATTCAATGGCGACCCGTATCGACGAAAAACGCTTTTTGCGTAACGCCATACCCGGCGCTTCTTCCATATGCACCACTTCTGAAGCGTGGCAGATAGATATCGGCAGGTTATGAGCTTGTAAACGGTCAAGTTCGCGCTCAAGGCGTGTTTCGTCGCCTACCAAGATAAGTTCACTATTGTATTCTTGGGCAGCCAGCACAGCTCCTTCAACAATTGCCTGTGGGGCGTAATCCCCGCCCATGCCGTCAACTGCGATTTTCATTGAAGGCACCACCTTGCCATCACATGTCGTACAATACGGCGCAAGCCGGTCGTACATCTCGGCTTTAGATGTCGTTCATCGCGACAACTTCTCGCCCCTTGTAAGTTCCGCACGTCGGACATGCATGATGGGGGAGTTTGGTCTCCTGGCACTGGGGACAGACGCTTTGCCCCGGCAACACAAGACGTTTGTGCGTACGCCGCTTGTCGCGGCGCGAGCGTGAGGTTTTGCGTTTTGGCACACCCATAAGAAAGTCCCTTACGAAGATTTTGGATGGCGAAATTGGTCCAACACCGCAAAGCGCGGATCTAAATTGTCTATCCGGCAAGCACAGGTTCCGTTATTGAGATCACATCCGCAGGCAGGACACAATCCTGCACAGTCGGCACGACACAGCGTCTGAATAGGAATGGAGAGGACAACCTGTTCTCTTACCAGGGGCTTTAAGTCTAATAGTGTCCCATCATGTATGTATAAATCGATTTCGTCGGTTGGTCCAGTCCTACTCTCTGAGGCAGCGGACAGTATATCAGACGAGGGAGGCAGAAAAATCCCTCGAGTTTCAGCCGTGAAATCGGTTTGTGAAGGTTGCAGGCACCGACTGCAAGGCATTGTTACGGCGCCGTGAATAAACCCATGGAAATAAACCTGCTCAGCCATACTGCTTAGGCGACCTTCTACACGCACATCTCCGCTGAGCACGGCGTCGTCACCTTGTGGAAGCTGCAGCGAGCCTGGACTCACCGCTATATCTAGGGTATAGCCGCCTTGAAGAATTTGGGCAATCCTGATAATCAGGGTTGCGGCATCGTCCCATGGAGGCGCCACCCTTCTACCCTCTTACATTAATGCGTGGGAATAGTTGCCGTTGTCTAGCCTTAATAGTGATAGCTGCGGTAAGCGGCCAAATTATAGCGTTCTCACGGCATACTGTCAAGGCGTTAAGCCCTGCCCTGGCGTCCTGTTACGCAGGGGCTTTAGGCGCTTTGCAAACAGACTAGCAAGACCAGGAGATTCTTTGCAGGAAATCGCCTTATTGCGAGCGCGCCTGAGACGAAGCAAATTGCAGTTCTGTAAGCAACTGTTTTGCATAGGCGCGAAAGGCGGGTAACGCCTGTTGAGACAGGGGAAGAGCTTGAATATTTTTGTGCTGTAGAGGGTTTAAGTGGTTGCCTCGTTTGGTGATACGAAAGCACAAGTGCGGTCCGGTAGCAAGCCCTGTGGCTCCCACATAACCGATGACTTGCCCTTGGCTGACGTGTTGCCCAACCCGCATCTTATGTGCATAACGCGAGAGGTGTAAGTAGGACGTCGTATAAACTTTATTGTGACGGATTTTCACCATCTTGCCGTTGGAGCCTTTGCGACCAACCCAGGATACGGTACCATCGGCCACGCTTCTTATCGGTGTGCCGGTAGGGGCTGCGTAATCAATGCCCAGGTGCGGTCTGTAACGTTTTAAAACCGGGTGGAAGCGGCGGCGCGAAAAACGTGACGAAATGCGTGCGTAGCGTAACGGGGAGCGCAGAAACATACCGCGCATCGACGTTCCGTCAGGGCGGAAGTAATCGCCATTATTGCCTTTGTCTCTAGGGGGGTAATAGAGGGCTTGAAAAAGGCGCTGTCGATTGAAAACTTCAGCTGCAAGAATACGGTTGTATCCCACAAGATTACCGTCTTGGTAGCGTTCGTCGATCATTATTTTAAAGGTATCGCCACTTCGCAAATCAAAGTTGAAATCGATCTCCCAGGCAAAAATATCCGCCAGATCGACAGCAATTTTTGATGTTTCTCCCTGCTCTGCTAGAACCTGATGCAAAGAATCGCGAACGGTTAGTTGTATAATGCGCGGCTTATGCGTATAGACAATCGGCAGGATTTGTCCGGCAAAGCGATTGCCTTGCCGTTTCACTTCCAGCCGGCGTTGGGTGTCAAGATCATAGGTGAAACGGTGCAGTCGCCCATCTTTCGTTACCGTGATTTTGTATGGCCGTCCGATTCTAAGATGCTGCAAGTTGTAGACCGAGCGGATTGACTTCTGCAGCCGTAATATCTCTGCTGAGCTTACCCCTACCCGTCGTAATAAGATGAATGAACTTTGCCCGCCTTGGACGACGCCCGCGTGAGATGATAGAGAAAGCTCAGTGTGAGGGAGGGTAGGCGTAGTCGGCGTTGCAGGAGCATCTGTGGTTTTGCTTGACGAGGCAACTTGGTGGACAGGAAAGGTTATGGAAAGGTTCTGGGATGGTAAGATGAGGCCTGGCGTTATTGGATGGTGGGTTTTGACTGCCGGGCGCGGCTGATGAGCATCGACAATCGGCAGGATTTGTCCGATAAAGCGACTGCCTTGCCGTTTCACTTCCAGCCGGCGTTGGGTGTCAAGGTCATAGGTGAAACGGTGCAAGCGCCCGTCCTCGGTTACCGTGATTTTGTATGGTCGCCCGACTCTAAGATGCTGCAAGTTGTAGACAGAGCGGATTGACTTCTGCAGCCGTAATACCTCTGCTGAGCTTACCCCTGCCCGTCGTAATAAGACGAAAGAACTTTGCCCCCGTTGAACGATGCCTCGATAATCCAGGAGCGTTTGTGCGGCGGATATGGCTTCAAGCGTTACGCCTGAATCCGGTCGTGGGAGGATTTTCTTGGGTTGGGCTGCTGATGCGGAAGATACAAGGCTAAAAATTGCGAGGGTTATAATGAGAGAATGGCGTAAAAGCCCGCTCAATGCACGCAGTAATAGGAACCACCACCGTGTTTTTTCC
>JAPULM010000589.1 GCA_027294925.1 bacterium | reverse complement strand
TCTTAACCAGCACAAAGATGCCTCTGCCATGTTGCTCTACCTGCTGCACAAACGGCCGGATGCCATCACTACCGAGATAGCCATTCACCGTAAGAGCATCAGCAGCAAAATCACTCGGCGCCGTTTGACCAAATATGCTCGGCGTGCCTAAAAAGGCATCGGCATACGCTTCGGCAGTAGAACCAATATCATTACACTTGGCATCAGCAATGACCAATAATCCCTTTTGGCGCGCATAACACACCGTCTGCGCAAAAGCACGCAGCCCGGCCAGACCATAGCGTTCATAAAACGCCATTTGCGGCTTCACTGCCGGCGCCACATCATGCACGGCGTCAATAATGGCCTGACTAAAACGCCAGAATGCCTCACCTACCGCCTGCGGCGTAGCGCCAAATTCTCGCCGGCTAGCAGCCAATAGCGCTTCCGGCAAAAGCTCCAAACGCGGATCAAGACCCACGACCACAGGGCTCCCGGTTCGTGCCACAGCAGCACATAAGCGATCAGCAAAATGCCCTTCAGCCATCAACGTTGAGTTCTCCTTGACAGGCATTGCGCCTTGGGGTTGAATCAGCATGCGCAGCTCAGCTCTGCGAATACCCTGAGCCAGGCGAATCCACCCCACGGCCAACAGCCGACTCAATCCAGCCAAATTCCTGCAGAATTTGCTGGCTGTATGTCACCCGACCGTTGACTTTCTCGGCAGGTTCACTAGCAAGCAGCAGCGTAGCGCGGGCCATGAAATCAGGCGGCTCGCCACGTGGGTCATCCATCCCATCAACCAGATGGTGAAACACCGTCCCTGGCGTCGG
The DNA here is from genome assembly GCA_027294925.1 of bacterium. The sequence continues at coordinate 15,550 of JAPULM010000589.1, read as the reverse complement.
CACCACCCGAGAGGGCGACAAAGCCGTTATGGCAATGCCGCCATGGGACGCGACTTCCTGAGCAAGCCCCTGGGTAAAACGCTCTAGCGCGGCCTTAGACGCCCCATACATGGTGCCACCCCGCACCGTGGTGTCTTTATAAGGCCCCCGCCCAGGTCCAATCGCTGCCCCGGACGAGATATTGACAATAGCGCCTTGCTGACCTTCGATCATCTCCGGCAACACGGCCTTGGACAGCATGAATGGGCCATGCACGTTAACCGCAAAGGCGCGAATCCAGCGGTTTGTGGCATAATCAATAATCGGGACATAATAGTTCAATGCCGCATTATTAATCAGAATGTCAACCTTGCCAAAATACGTCCGCGACTGTTCAATCAACCCGATGCAATCAGCCTCTTCAGACACATTTGCGGCCACTGCCAGGGCATCGCCCCCGGCTTCCTTAATATTTTGCACCGTGCGCGCCAACGACCCTTCTAGCGGATGGTCGCCCTCGTTCACCGTGCGTGCCGCACACACGACTTTAGCCCCCTCGCTGGCGAACAACTCGGCAATGGCCTGCCCGATACCGCGGCTCGCGCCCGTAATAACTGCCACCTTACCTTCAAGCTTGCCCATCTAACCTCTCTCCACGGTTAATTCCATGCCTAGTGCTGCGCCATAAGATGTCGTTAAACGTCCAGACCATAGAGATTAACCACATTTTCCCACAACATCTTCCGTTTTAATGTCTCATCCACACCGGCGAATTGTTCCTCAATCGCCTGCTGCGACTCCGGCCAGGTGCCATCACGATGTGGATAATCACTGGCCCACATGACATTATCCGGTGCAATCTCGCCCATCATACGAATGCCAATAGCATCTTTTTGGAAAGTGGCGTAAATTTGCCGCTGGAAATATTCGCTCGGCTTGAGTGACAGCGTAATATGATCGGTTAGCCGGTCTTCATATGTATAGTCCATACGCTCTAGCACATACGGGAGCCAGCCGATACCGCTTTCGCCCAAGACAATTTTGAGATTCGGATGGCGCTCCGGAATACCACTAAACACCATTGAGGTCAACACTTCATCCAATTGCATTGGCGATACCACCAACCAGGCGCCCTTCGGCCCCGGCACATCATCCCCTCCCATTTTATTGACGATCGACGCGCCACCTTCAAACACATGCGGCGAAATGATTAACCCCATCTCCTCTGCGACTGACCAGAGTGGCTCCCAGTGTTCATGCCAAATCGGATACTCCGGAGTCCAGGCGACAAACGCTGCCCCTTTCAGCCCCTGCTCGACACAGTATTTGGCTTCCTCAACCGCAGCCTTCACATGGTGATTCGGAATACAGCCTAGACCGCAGAAGGCCTTCGGCGCCTGAGCGTTAAACTCCGAGATGAAATCATTGTAGGCATGATACACCACGTGCACGAGTTCCGGGTCACGCAGTCCGCTGCCGCCCGTTAGCCCCTTCGACAAACCCAAAATACCGTAGATCACCTCACACACGACGCCATCACGCTCTTGATCCTGGCGGCGCAACACCGGATCGGCGGGGCTGGTTTTCTCGCCACTAGCAAAACCTTCCGCCACTAACAGGGCACCACGTTTGCCGGCGTTCAAGCCCGGGCCATAGTATCCAAAGCGCGACAACCTGAGGCCATCCCCGTGCCAAAATTTACCTTCCGATGTTTCCACGATATAAGGTACGCGGTCCTTCCATTTCTGAGCCACACGGCTGGTAAAGGCATCATGGGGCATGTAGGTCAGGTCCATATGAGAATCCGCTGAGATCGCCAGGGTGGTCATAATGATGCCTCCATACTATTCATCCGAGCCAGATGCTACAAATGTATGCTGCAAGGATACGATCGATTTGCTGGCTATCATAGACGAGTCGCCCAGTGAAGGCAAGATAGGAACGACGCGTTTGAATTTCCAACCTATTTTTGCTATAGTACGTTCGCTTATCCCTGACCTCATCTGCCTGTCAACGTGTCGAGCCATGCGGCATGCTGCCACGAGATCACACGATGCCCACAGCCACCAACGCCAACATAAAACGGACGCCCCTGGATACGATCCATCGCCAGCTCGGCGCACGCATGGTCACTTTCAGCGGCTGGGAAATGCCGCTTTCGTACCACAGCATTATCGAGGAACATCGACGTGTACGCACCCATGCAGGGCTGTTCGACGTCAGCCATATGGGCGAATTTGAAATCAGCGGCCCGCAGGCAGAAACCGCCGTACAATACTTGACGACCAATGACGTACGACGGCTGCAGACCAATCAACTCCAATACACCACCATGTGCAATGAAGATGGTGGCATCATTGACGATTTAACGGTATGCCGTCTGGCAGCCGATCGTTTTCTCCTGATCGTTAATGCGGGTAATATCGACAAAGATTTTGCCTGGGTAACGAAACATCTCGCAGTAGGCGCCGAGGCTCGCAACCTAAGTAGTGGGAAAGCGCTATTGGCTTTGCAGGGACCTGAGGCAGAGGCAATTTTGCAGCCGTTGACCCATGACGACCTATCTCAGTTGGCCTATTATCGGGCTTTGCCAACAACATTAAATGGGCAAGCCGTGTTACTCTGTCGCACAGGCTATACCGGTGAGGATGGCTTTGAGGTGATGATCGACACCGAGCAGGCCCCGGACCTGTGGCAAATGCTCATGGCAGCCGGACGCCACGTCAACTTACTACCCGTTGGCCTCGGAGCACGTGACACGTTGCGCTTGGAAGCGCGTTATTTGCTCTATGGCACGGATATGGATGAAACCACAACGCCATTTGAGATTGGGCTCGGTTGGGCGGTTAAGTTGAGCAAAGGGGATTTTATCGGCCGCCAAGCCTTAAGCCATCTGAAAGAACAGGGAGCGCAGCGCCGCCTGGCTAGCTTTATGATGCAAGAACGCGGTATCCCTCGCGCTCATTATCCGGTTACGTATCAAGGACGGCCGATTGGCGAGGTCACCAGCGGTACCCTGTCTCCGACCTTAGGGCAGGCGATTGGTACGGCGCTGGTGCAACGAGACTATGCCGGGGTCGGGACTGAATTCACTATTACCATTCGCCAAAAAACGGTCCAGGCCCGGATTGTACGCCCCCCCTTTGTACCCCACCGGGTAAAGCGCTGAGCCAAAACACGCCATCGACCAGGCAACAATCCTGAGGAGCTTAGAAATGGAATTCCCGGATGATTTAAGATACAGTAAAGAACACGAATGGGTACGACTGGATGGCAGCCGTGTTGTGGTCGGTATCACCGACTTTGCCCAAGATGAACTCGGCGATGTTGTCTATGTCGAATTACCGACGGTGGGAACCGATATCGAAGCCATGGGAACCTTTGGCGTGATCGAGTCCGTTAAAGCGGTTTCCGATCTCTACGTCCCCATATGTGGGACGGTCGTCGAGGTCAACGCGGCCTTGGAAGACCGCCCGGAACTGGTCAATGAATCCCCTTACGGAGAAGGCTGGATGATTATTATCGACATGTCGAATCCCGACGATTTCCAGCAGCTCCTTAGCGCCACGGCCTATCAGACCTACATCGAGCAGGAGCAATCCTGATCGGACTAAGTGCTGCGCACCGCAATTAAGAGAACCATATCCAAGACGCAGACTATTATGGTGTGATTAATTTATGCCCTCTTTTGTATGCTGCTGTACTAAGGATGAGCGTTGATGCAACAGTCGTGGCGCTTTCTCGATACAGGAGTTCGTGATGCGGCCAGCAATATGGCCATCGACGAAGCCATCCTGCTAACCCACGAGGCAGGCGCCGCGCCGCCAACCTTGCGGGTATACGCTTGGGACACGCCAACCCTTTCTCTGGGCTACGCTCAAAACGCTGCTAAAGAGGTCGACTTGACAGCCTGCCGGCAACATGGTGTAGGCGTCATACGTCGCCCGACAGGAGGTCGAGCGGTTCTTCATGACCGCGAAGTAACCTATAGCGTTGTCTTGCCCACCACGTCGTCGCAGGAGCCAACTACCCTGACCGAACATTATCGCCGGATTGGTCTTGCCCTGACAGCCGCTTTGCAGCAGTTGGGATTAGCCGTGCACTTTGAACGCGCTCAACGCCGCCGGCCATCACCTCGCATACCATCATCTGCGGCCTGTTTCTCGGCTTTGGCACGCTATGAAATTAGTGCGGCCGGCAGAAAAATCATCGGTAGCGCCCAAAAGCGCACGCGTAAATCGCTCTTACAACATGGCGCCATTCCTCTAGAAATTAACCGGGCACGTCTTTTTCAGTGTCTACAGACCCCATTGGGTCATCAAGCGGCCCTGGTGCAAGAAGCCTATAGCACCATGACAGCCGTCAACGAGATTGCGCCGGCCCCCATCGCAATACCAACCCTGCATCAGGCTCTGCAAGAGGCTTTTGCGGATTCTTTTGGTATCACCATGATCCAAAACCCTTTAGAATTGGTGGAAGAACGCCTAGCAACCGAACTCCGTACAAGCAAGTATGCGACCAGCGTATGGAATCTTGAGGGCGCCGCTGCTTGGCGGCGCAATCTTGCAGACACAGCCGCCAGCAAATACCTATAGCGAGGTTATTCGTGAACGACTCCCCATATGCATATATCATTATTGGCAAAGGCCTATTGGGTGCCGCTGCGACGCGGCATCTATCAGCCACACAACAGCGTGTCGCACTTATCGGCCCAGACGAACCGACTGATCGGGCGCCTCATCAAGGGGTTTTTGGCAGTCACTATGACGAAGGCCGTATTACCCGTGCTTTGGACCCCGATCGCATTTGGGCGTTACTGGCCCAACGCTCGATCGCACGATACCGCGCCCTTGAAGCCAGCAGCGGCATTCCATTCTATTACGACGTTGGGCATCTGATGGTCGCTGCCCCGGACCGCCCTGACCATTTTATCCCCCATGTCCAACAGGTCGCTGCCGAACTTGACATCCCGTATGAAACATATACCGGCACGGCACTGGCCGAGCGTTTCCCCTATCTCACATTCGAACCCGATTCAATTGCTCTGTACCAGCCACACGGCGCTGGGCATATAAGCCCAAGAGCGCAGGTGCGAGCGCAAGCGAGCGTGGCGCAGCAGCAAGGCGCAAGCTTAATTCCGGAAACGGTTAAAGCACTCCGCCAAACCTACGATGATATTGAGGTCCATACTGACGAAGGTCATATCTATCGTGCTGAGAACGTTCTGCTAGCAACCGGTGGTTTTAGTAACGCTAAGGCATTGCTACCCCGGCCTCTCGCCCTCAGCGTCTATGCCCGCACCATTGTCTTGATGGAACTCGATGCGGCTGAGGTTGAGCGCTTGCGTTACATGCCGAGCATCATTTATAAGCCCCGTGATCTGGCAAGTCGTTGTTATATTCTACCGCCGATTCAATATCCCGACGGAACGTATTTTCTGAAGATTGGTGGCGGCTACAATGATCCAACTTTATCCACCCTGGCCGACTTGCAGGACTGGTTTCGCAGTTCCGGAAGTGACACATCATCGCGCCGTCTTACTGAGATTTTATATGCTGTTGTACGTGATTTACGACCCGTGACAATTCATACGGATACCTGCGTCACAACGAATACAAACAGCGGGCAGGTTTATGCCGAGCGGCTGGCAGGCGGCCGTCTTGGTGTGCTCATTGGTGGTAACGGTAGTGCTGCAAAATCTGCCGACGAGATCGGCCGCTTAGGCGCCTTGATGATGCAGCACTCGGAATGGAACTATGATCTCGCGGCGGACCATTTCAAGGCACAGTTTACTGACTAGTAGAACCGGGCAGCAGTTCTTAAGTGCTTTTAAACATCGGATTATCTCTGACCTCAACAGACTCCGACTACCAGCTTGGCGAGATAATTACGGTATGCAGAACTAGCCTCAACGGGTCGGACGCCCCGACTATTAACTAGATCTAGACATGCACCGTGTCAATCAGGGTCTCAGCAACTTCAGCGGCCACCGGTTTAGAAATATAATAACCCTGCCCGTATTCACACCCGGTCATTTTGAGATGAAGTAACTGTTCTGAGGTTTCAATTCCCTCGGCAACCACTTGCATGCGAAGATTATGCGCTAACGTCACGATGGCCTTGGTAATCTCTACATCTTTGCTATCGGCATCCAGACGGCTCACAAAGGAGCGATCTATCTTTAAGTAATCAATTGGAAAGCGATGCAGATAACTCAAAGAAGAATAACCGGTGCCAAAGTCATCGAGACTCACTTGCATACCCATGGCGCGTAATTGCTCCAATTGATGGACGATGGAGGTAACATTATCCATCAGCATGCTCTCAGTAATCTCCAGTTTGAGACTCTGAGGTGGTAGACCGCTGTTCCGAAGTATGTTGCCAATCTGTTCAACGAGGTCAGCTTGTTCAAACTGCCTAGGCGACAGGTTAACGCTGACAAACAAGGGAGGATTGCTAGAAAACTTGCTCTGCCAATTGCTCATACAACGGCAAGCTTCCTGTAAAACCCAGGCCCCAATAGACAAAATCTGTCCTGTTTCTTCTGCCACTGGGATAAAATCGGCTGGGGAAATGAGTCCTCTTTCGGGATGCTGCCAACGCACCAGTGCTTCAAACCCTTCAATGGCCCCCGTTGTCAGAAATACAATAGGTTGATAGTAGAGACAAAACTCTTGCTTCTCAATCGCCTGTCGCAACTCAGTTTCCATCTTCAAGCGTGCCACGGCCCGCGTGTGCATGTTCACATCAAATACTTCACAACAGGCGCCTCCACGTGCCTTGGCGCGGTGGAGAGCAATTTCGGCGTCACGCAGAAAATTTTCCGGCTGGTCATACCCTGTGGTACTCAACGCGACCCCAATACTAGCAGTCGTAAACACCTCATGTGCATCAATCTGAAATGATGTACTCAGTTCCTCCTGAAGCCGATTGGCAACACGCATGGTGTCACTGACGTCGGAAATATCTCTGAGTAGAATGCCAAACTCGTCCCCCCCCAAACGGGCAGTGGTAGCAGAACGTGCAGCGCCCCTACGTCCAACGGTATGACTGGCGCGCAAACACTGTTCAAGCCGTTGTGCGGCACGGCTGAGCAGTTGATCGCCAATGGCGGGACCCAAACTCTCATTTACCACTTTAAAACGATCAAGATTCAACAGAAATACTGCAAAAAGGTAGTCTGGACGTCGCTTAGCTAACTCAATAGCTTGCCCCAGACGATCCAGAAATAAAAGCCGATTCGGCATACCGGTCAGGGCATCTACCATCCGGCGTTCGGTCATATCAGTCAGCGATCCAGCCATACGATACGCCCGCCCATCACCATCTCGCAACGCCAGCCCCCGACCCAATATCCAACGATGGGTGCCATCCCGATGCATCATCCGATGCTCATGTTCAAAATGAGGGGTGACGCCTTTAACATGGTCGGCAATTGCCGCTTTGAGATCATCGAGGTCTTCGGGATGTACACGATTAAACCACTCGTCTAGACAGGCAGCAATATTATTCTCCTCCCAACCAAACATCGCCGCCCAGCGTGGCGCAAAATAAACCTCATTGGATAATAAATTCCAATCCCACAACCCGTCATTGGCGCCTCGCATAGCAAGTTCATAGCGCTCATAGCTCAGACGTAGCGCATCTTCCGCCCGTTTCCGAGACAGCTGGATGCGAATACGAGCAAGGGCCACAGGAAAATCGATAGGTTTTGTTATGTAATCGTTGGCTCCCATATTGAGCACTTTGACAATTTCAGTGCTATCATGTTTTGCCGTTACCATAATAATAGGTAAAGCAGATGCGGAATACGTTTGCCGCAACGCACTGAGAACAGTGAGGCCATCCATACCCGGCATCATAATGTCCAACAGCATAAGATCAGGCTGAAACTCGATAACCTGCCTCAAAGCCGCCTCGCCTGACAGGGCGGTTGATAACGCATAATTGTCGCCAAGCTCTTCTTCTAAAATCGCCACATTAGTGGGGTGATCGTCTACGATCAGAATTTTATCTAGACACCGCACAGTCTAACTCCTAATCCGGTGCTCAAACACTCCGGACGATGTTCGGCCGTATTCGTCGCTTTCTATATCGTCGCTGGCAATACGCATCACGATTTACACATCGAGACTGAACACATCAGCATTGGCGTCTTATCGACAGCTCACAAAAAATTCCTTATTTTCAGTCAGACTTAACGTCTTCCTCGTCCTACAGGGTAATGCCTTGCCAACAGGCAGCCCAACAAATAACCGCTCATGTTGTACGCCCCGAGATAGAAATAGGTAGGTCAAAACACACCGCACAACAGCAGATTTGACCTTGGGGTAAGTCTGAGACACCTTACCATTTGACAGCTGTCATCAAGTTATGTATCGTAGTTGAGGTTGATCACTCGATAGCCCAAGCGCGAGTAACTCAGTGGTAGAGTGTCAGCTTCCCAAGCTGAAGGTCGCGGGTTCAAATCCCGTCTCGCGCTCTCCTCTCGCCTCCGTCCCCCCGCTAATGGAAGGTAAGATGACTTGTGCGTCTCGTACGCTTATTTGGGTCAATTGGGATACTTTTAAGTCTGCTGGCCTGTCGGCCAGATATTCTTGAACTGGCACTTGGTGGACGTCTAGCACCAGAGGAAAATAACGAAGTCATAACGGAATACTGCCAGAGTTGTCATATCCACCGCGCCTTCGATCCAAAGCAACACACCCCTCGCGTCGGTGCTCTGTACGACCGTGCCCCCTATAGCACCACAATTGAATGCCGTGTTTGTCATCTCGTGCGCGAAGACACATGGGGGATGAAGCGGCGTAAGACCCTTTGGCCAAGTCAAATTGCCCAGGACAAAGGGTAGGTGGACACTCATGACGCCTGCTCGATGGCACGTAAATGACCCCAATCCCGACCTGCAGCATTCGCTCGCCACGGTTACCAATTTACCACCGTTGCTCTGTCAGCTGCTGATCAATCGGGGTATTACAAATGCCGATGCGGCCGAAGCGTTTCTTTCCCCGTCCTTGCACGATCTACTGGATCCATTTCTACTGCACGGCATGGAGCGTGCCGTACAACGTCTGCTCACGGCCTTGCAACATAACGAATCCATCGCCATCTATGGCGATTACGACGTCGATGGCGCCACGGCGACTTCCCTCTTGGTGATGTTCTTTCGTGAGTTGGGCATGGCTGTACCCTATCACATCCCCGAACGCTCAGGCGAAGGCTATGGCTTGCATGCAACCGCTATTGAGCAACTAGCTAAACGCGGTATCCGTGTCCTCCTAACGGTAGATTGCGGCGTCACAGCCGTTGACGAAGTTGCTCTCGCACGCCGTCTCGGCATTGATGTCATCATCACCGATCACCATTTGCCGCCTGACGGCGTCTTACCCGATGCCTGGGCTCTGCTCAATCCGCACCAGCCGGCTTGTAGCTACCCCAACAAAGGGTTGTGCGGGGTGGGGGTGGCTTTCAAGCTTATAACGGCATTACGCGCGGCATTACGCCAAGCCAACTGGGTCAAGCACCCACTACCTAATTTAAAACGGCATCTGGACTTGGTAGCCCTAGGCACAATCGCGGATGTCACCTCATTGCAAGGCGAAAATCGAATTCTGGTGTATCATGGTCTACAAGAGCTAAGCCAAACACGCAAACCTGGCTTACAGGCCTTACGCCGAATTAGTCAGCGCGAAGGTAAGCCTGCCACAGCCGGTGAAGTGGGATTTCAGCTTGCACCGCGGCTGAATGCCAGCGGCCGACTGGCTTCAGCGCTAGAAAGCGTCGCCCTGTTGACAGCAGTTGACCCTATCGAAGCCGACCGCCTAGCACAAAGTCTGGATTCGATAAACCAACAGCGGCGCGCCCTCCAGCAATCAATTGAAACGACCGTTCACGAACAAATTGCGCGCTATTACGACGGTCGTCCGCCCGCCGCCATCGTGCTGGGTGCGCCGGATTGGCACCACGGTGTAGTCGGCATTGTTGCCGCCAGAGTGGCAGAGACATATCATCGCCCAACCTTCCTCTTGCAAATCGAAGGCGATACGGCTCGTGGGTCAGGCCGCAGCATCCCAAATTTCGATCTATACCAAGGGTTACAACACTGCGCCCGCTGGCTCAAACGCTTTGGCGGTCATAAATATGCTGCCGGTTTAAGCATGGACGTGGCCCATCTGCCTGACCTCCAAGAAGCCTTCATCCGCTTTGCCGAAGATACTCTGAGCCCTGAGGATCTACGCCCAATTCTCCGTCTCGACGCCACCGTCACCCTATCCGAACTTAGCCTCGATCTGATCGAGCAATTGGCTAACCTCGCGCCCCACGGCCCTGGCAACCCGACCCCTACCTTTTGCGCTCCAGGCGTCCAAATCGTTGCATCTCCACGTCAACTTGGACAGCACGGTCAGCATGTCCGATTTCAAGCCGTGCAGCATGGCGCGATACGGGACGTCATTGCGTTCAATATGGCTGACCAAGTTCTCCCCCTGGCCGATGCGCCGGCCGTTGATTTGGCCTTTGCCCCCGCCATTAATACCTGGCAGGGACGTTATGAGGTCGAGCTACAATTACGCGCGATACGACCCACCAGCTCATCAGAGGCTGTTTAAAAAATTAACCCCGGGTACCACAATGATAGGTGCAAACCTCCGGCCCTTGACAACTCAGCGCTGAATCCTTTACATTTTCTGCAATACTCTCAGTAGGTTATGTTAGTATTCACCCTCCTTTATGGGTCCATCAGAAAGGCAACACCCAGGTGTATTTACGGTTTTTCAACCTGCGGGAACAACCTTTCAGCATTACTCCTGACCCGCGCTTTTTGTTCCTTAGCCCGCAGCACGAAGAGGCGCTGAGCAGCCTGCTCTACGGCATTCATCAACGTAAGGGCTTTATTGAAATTACCGGTGAGGTGGGGACAGGCAAAACGATTCTATGCAGGACCCTAATGGATCGCCTGGATAACACCGTATCAACGGCTCTGATCTTTAATTCCTATCTCGACGAAATAGAGCTTTTGCAGGCTATCCTCAATGATTTCGGAGTTTCTGCTGAGAAGACAACCCGTAAGGGCTATATTGACGCCTTGAACCAATACCTGTTGAAAGAATATACCGACGGCCGTAATGCCATCGTCTTAATCGACGAGGCCCAGAACTTAGAACCTCGGGTTCTCGAACAACTTCGTATGTTATCGAACCTAGAAACAGAACGAGACAAGCTCGTGCAGGTCATTCTGGTTGGACAGCCGGAACTTCACGACCTCTTGGCAACCCCTCAAATGCGGCAGCTTGATCAGCGCATCGCCGTGCGCTATCACATTAACGGCCTAACACGTTCGGAAACCTTGCAGTACATTATGCATCGGTTGAGTGTGGCCGGCGCGGCAAATGCGATTGTTTTTACATACCGCGCACTTTCCATCATATACCAACACTGCGCCGGTATTCCACGTCGGCTCAATTTGCTTTGTGACCGGATACTGGTCACAGCATATGTGCGTGGCACGCATCGCATCACGGCGCGCATCGTCCGTCAAAGCATTAACGACTTAGAAGGTGCCCGCCAAACAGCACGGTCACACCGTTTTTCCCTACGCCCTATACCTACAAGTATTACCGTAGGTGTTCTGGCCAGCGCGACGTTTCTGGGTATTTCCAATGGATGGTTGCCGATATCCGTTTATCGGGAACAGCTTCGCACCCAGCTCTTCGGTCGGCCACCAGCGGCCACCCAACCGTTGCTCACCTCTGTCCCCTCCCCCCAACCGCCAATTGCCTCTGTGGCGCTAACGCTAGAACCGGTCACACCGCCCCCTCCACCGTATGTAGAAGCGTCAGATATGGCACTAGCACGGAAGCTCTGGCAACTCAAGGTGCAGGCCAGTAGCGCTGCAACGCCCTCGACCGGCAAGGCGCCTCAGTGGCAAGAGACCCCACTCATTCAATTCGCTAACCATGCAGCTCTAGCCATGCAGCCTTTGCAGGGGAATCCAACCCAACTGACCCGGCTATCAAGACCTTGCTTGATTGAAGTACACCCTCGAGCAGCAGAGGCACCATCTTTGCTTTGGGTTGTAGTCAGAGGCTTTATGGATCACATCTTAGTCTATCAAGAGCCGGAAGGCTTAAAATCTGTCCCCCTGCAAGAGCTGAGTCGCATTTGGTATGGTAAACTTTATCTAACACTCGACCAGGCCGACAGTCTAGTGCCGATGTTAAAACAGGGCATGCGCGGTACACGAGTGCTGGCCCTACAACACATATTGAACAATTTAGGCTATTTACATGAGAAGCCTTCGGGACGCTTCGACATCCATACCGAGCAAGCAGTGAAAGCATTTCAGCACGACCATCTACTCGACGCAGATGGCTATGCAGGGCAAAAAACGCTCATGGTGCTGTCTCATTTCCAAAGAATCCCAGTATCTGCCTGGAGAGCCGACACACCGCCCTACCCTCACCATGCTGACGAAGCGCGCCAAGCCCCCCCGCCACAGAGGCAAGACGATCAACAGCAAAATCAGAGCAGAAGCACCGTCGACGTAGGTGCCGCACCGTCGATACGCCGTTACAGCATACAAGTAGGCAGCTTTCGCTTACCAGAGCAAGCCGAGCGATTACGCAATCGACTTAGCCAGGAAGGGTATGCAACGTGGGTACAACCTTCCCAAGTGCCCGGCCAAGGCACTTGGTACCGCGTACGTGTAGGACACTTCACTGAACGATCAGCCGCCGATGAAGTCGCCGAGCGCTTAGCCACCCAAGAACAGCTAGCCATTTTGATCGCGGCCGAATCTAAGATAGATGGGAAATACACGTCATATGAGCATGATTAACCAAGCGTTAAAAAAAGCTCAGCGCGAGCAATTACTCCACGAAACACAGTCTAGCCCACATCGGCAGCATCTACCAAAACCAGGCTCGTACTCAACACGGTGGCTCATCGGTTTGGGGTGTTTGGTCATTCTGGGCGCTGGTATGACATTGCACAAGTGGCTAATGGCACCGACACAGCAAGCTGTCGAACGGAAAGACCAGGTCGCCGCACGGCAGGCCCCAGCACAGAATTCCCCTCAGACTCCCAAACTGCTCAGCGCCGCGCAAACCCCAATGCTAACGGGGTTTTCAGACTTTACCGTGAAGGCGCCGCCAGACCTGCCCCTGCCTCAACCTTTATCTGCCCCAAGGGAGGAGGTAAGCCAAAAGCCTGCCCGCTCTCAAGTGAATTTGACGCCCTCTACGGCATTAAAACCGTTGCACACCCAGACACGCCCCCAAGCTCAGATTCTTTTTCAGCAAGCCGTCAGGTTGCAAGAAAACGGCCAGATCTTACAGACTGTCACCCTCTTGCAGCAGGCTGTCAAGCTCGACTCTACCTTTAAAGAAGCCCGTAACAAGCTAGGCAACCTCTATTATAAACAGCAGAAATACCATCAGGCGCTGGCCCACTTTCAGCAAGTACTTAAAATCGATCCGGACGACGTAAAAGCGCGCAACAACCTGGGCAGCACCTATTTAAAGCTAGAGATGGATGAGGAAGCTCGCGAAGCGTTACATCAAGCCGTTAACACTGATTATACATACGGTCTAGCTTACTATAACCTGGCCTGCGTATATGCCCGTGCCGGAGACAGTGTAACGGCCGTACAGTATTTAAGGCACGCCATGACGATTGAGCCTCGAGCCCGTAACTGGGCCCAAACCGATGCGGATTTCACCCGTGTCCGCAACACGCCAGAGCTGCGGCAACTTTTAGGATCCTCGTAATGGTGAAACGGTATTTTTGGCTCGCCTATATGTTGCTGGTGACGTTAGCGGCGGTGCTCACGGCCAACATCGTAACGTCATACTTGAGCAATAAGTTGGCCATGCCGATCGCTTCACAACCCACACAAGCTCGGGCGGCTCCTATCCGGCAGACTCGAGCGGCATTTGAGACGTATCAGATTATCCCAACACGCAATATTTTCAACGCCAGCCCACCACGAGAGGGAGAGGCGGCCAAACAAGACACGCCACCATCTGAGGAACCTATTAAAGCTACGGAGCTAAAGCTTAAGTTGGTCGGAGCCGCGACGGGTGCCTCCCATCAACGTTATGCCATTATTGAGGACCTCAGCAACCGCGGCGCACAAACCGTGTACCAAGTCGGCGATAACATCCAAGGCGCAATAGTGGTTGAAATAAATCCGAACTGTATTGTATTTGACAAAAACAGGCAATATGAATCCCTTTGTTTCCAACACGAATCCAGTGGCCCCAAGACACTCAAGCGTCCCCGGCACCCATCACCTTCTGCCGCGACTTCCCAAGATACGGGCGATGAGGGCATCATAAGGGTTGATAATGCGACCTGGCGCGTCAGCCGCGAGCTAATTTTAGAACAATTCAGTGATCTTGGTGCTCTGTCGAATCAAGCACGGGTGGTGCCTTACGTTGTCCAGGGACAAACGCAAGGCTTCCGTCTAACCCGGCTGCGAGCCGGTAGTTTACTCCAACGAATTGGCGTACAAAACGGTGATGTCCTGCAGAAAGTAAATGGTCTCGACATTACGTCCCCAAATGAAGCGCTGCAGGCCTTTCAACAGTTGCAAAATGAATCGACCGTACGGCTAAAAATCCTACGACGTAAACGTGTGACAACGCTCACATACGAAATTCGTTAACACATACCCCTTGTTAATGAGAGAATCTATGCATGCCAACAAGCCTGTGCTGCTTGGATTATTGCTGACAGCTGTACTGCTAAGCATGGAACCGCGGCAAATTCACGCAGCTCGCATCGACTCCGATGAGCGTATTAATTCGACAACGACAGGCACGCCTTCTGCCGTGAAACCGGCCCTTACCAACCAGGGCGAGTCTTCAGAACCAGTAGTCTATTTAAACTTCAAAGATGCTGATATTTTACAAATCATTAATCTCATGAGTGAGCTGACCGGCCGCAACTTTCTGGTCGATGAAAAAGTGCGAGGTAAAATCACTATTATTGCGCCACAGCCGGTGAGTCTTGACGAGGCCTATCAGGTTTTTCTATCGATGTTGGAAATCCAAGGCTTCGCCGTCGTACGACAAGGGCCGATTAACAAAATCGTGCCTTCGCGAGAGATCAAGGGACGCCCGCTACCAACCTCGATTGGTAGCCAATTTCCAATCTCGTCAACCAGTGACGAATTTGTCACGCAGCTGATTCCACTGGAATACGCCGAGGCAAACGAAATTCGGGGGCTACTCACGCCATTGGTTTCCAAACAAAGCAGTATGCTCGCTTACGCACCGACCAACACCTTAATTCTGACTGATGTCACCTCGAATATTTCCCGGCTGTTGAAAATCATCCGCGCCCTGGATATCAAAGCCCCAGCGGCTTCACTGAAGGTCATCCCATTACAATACGCGTCTGCCGATCAGATGGTGACGTCGCTACAATCGGCCCTAGAGGCACTCGCCCAGGTCGGCAGTGAGGATAGAAAGACCTCAGCGCCAGCCACGGCAAGAGGCGGCCGCCGGCAAACACGTCGGCAAACATCAACCCCACGGCGTACACCGGCAGGCCCCCGAATTATTGCAGA
>JAPULM010000588.1 GCA_027294925.1 bacterium | reverse complement strand
GTCCTCGTAACGCCAACAACCGCAACACTTAGGCGCCCTCGGACCTACTCAGCGGAACTCCCAAAAACTCCCCGATATGAACTCTTAATCAGTAGGTTCGGGGTTCGAGTCCCTGGCGGGGCACTATGCGGCTCAAGGCTTTACAGCTTTGGGCCGCTTTCTTGTTTGCGCGTGAGTCTTCCATGAGTCTTCCATGGGCGAGGTGTGCTTGCCCTCAGAACACACGGAAGTCTTGGGTCGGCGCTCTGAGATCCCGTGTGTCAACGAGGACTCGGCCGCGGAATTCCAGCGCCCAGACGCCTGAGGAGCCTTCCGTCGGCCGAGGTCGCCTGGTCACGCACGCAGCGTAGCGTTTAGATCTCCAAGCCCTATGTTGATGCCTGCCCATATGCGGCCTGACCACCTCTTGAGGGACCTCAGAGCCTTTTCCCCCAGTTCCACCTTGAGTTGATAGCGGCCCAAAAAAGACTCTGACCCGTTTAATTGGCCTATACTCCGATCATTGTGTGCATGAGCTGTTACGGCGACTAAATCCGCATGGCTGAAAATAACAACGAATCGACAGACCTGTTTGAAGATTACGCAACGGAACCGGTTCCAACCCAGATACGGGTGGGCGGTTTGCGCATTGCGCTGATCAATTGCGGCCTGGCATTTTCATTGCCCGGACTGGTTCTTGGGGTTGAGTTGGGCACAACCATGGGGCTTGTCGCCAGTACCAAGGCCTTTGTTTTTGGCGGCGCGGTGCTGGCATTGATTGCCGCGATTACCGGTTATGTTGGGGTGAAGGTGCGCCTCAGCTCCTACATGATTATTCGCTACGCCTTTGGTTCACGTGGTTCGAACCTGGTCAATCTGTGCATGGCCTTGTCCCTGTTCGGCTGGTTTGGTGTTAACGCCTCACTGTTCGGCCAGGGGGCGGCGGAACTGTGGACAGCATTGACGGGCGGGCCCGCGGCCGAATCAATTTTTGTGATGGCCGGCGGCGTCCTCATGACGGTGGGTGCCGCACTGGGATTCAAGTCGCTCAAGTTCCTGTCTATGATACTGGTACCGTTTCAGCTGCTGGTGCTGGTGTGGCTGGCACAAATCACGCTAACCGGTACCGACCTGGCTGACTTACTGCGCATTGAACCCACCGGTGGCATCAGCATGGGGGACGCCGTATCGGCCATTATCGGTGGCTGGATTGTCGGTGCGGTCGCCGCGCCCGATCTCACCCGTTATGGCCGAACCCTGGGGGATGCCGTCCTGGCGGCGGCCATACCATTTCTGATTGCCTCCTCCTTTATCTACGTCATCGCGGCCATGGCGGGCCTGTGGTCCGGCGAGGACGACCTGTTGAAGGTCATGACCGCGCTCGGTTTAGGGGTTGCCGCCTTCATCTTCGTGGTATTTTCCAGTTGGATCACCAACGCCGTCAATCTCTATGGCTGTTCTTTGAGTATCAACGCCGTATTCCAAGGCCTGGCTGAGTGGCGCATTGCCGTTGTGTCCGGCATCCTCGGAACTCTCCTGGCACTGGTGGGCATCCTCGATCACTTTGTCGATTTTGTCTTCTCACTGGGCGTCATCTTCACGCCAGTCGCCGGAATTTATATCATCGATTATTTCTTCCTGCGACGCGATACGTACCTTAGCGGCGATACCGAGGTAACACGCCGGGTATCGGTTGCCGCCTTTGTAGCCTGGTTGATCGGCATTGGCGTTGCTGTGGCAGCTGGCGCCGGTATTTTTACCTTCACGCGAATTGCCGCTATCGATTCGCTGCTGGCAACCTCGCTGGTGTTCCTGGCACTTCAGCACAAGATGTTGAGGGGTGCTCAATCATGAGACTGGGCATCGACGTGGGTGGCACATACACCGATGCCGTGTTGATGGCCGGTGCAGACATACTTGCAAGTCACAAGGCGCTGACCACCCCGGACATTTTAAGCGGTATCATCGACGTGTTGAGCGAAGTACTGGCCCAGAGTGAAGCTAGCACTGAATCGATTCAATGCGTGATGGTTGGCACCACGCAATTCACTAACGCCGTGGTGGCGCGGCGGGACCTGCAGCGCGTCTTTGCGCTACGCATTAGTCTACCGGGCGGCTCGGCGATACCGCCGCTGGTGGGTTGGCCAGAGAATCTTGCGCTAACGGTTAACGGTGGCCATCGTTTCCTGCACGGCGGTTTCGAATACAACGGCCGCGAGAACTGCCCACTGATCGAGGATGAGATCATCGAGCTGATCGCCTGCATTAAAGAGGCAACGGTTCGTCAGGTCGCGATTACCAGCACCTTCTCACCCCTGAAACCAGACCTCGAAATTCACCTGGCGCAGCGACTTCGCCAGGCTATCCCCGACACACACATTACCTGTTCCTACGAAATCGGTGGCCTCGGCCTGCTGGACCGGGAGAACGCGGCCATTCTCAACGCGGCACTGGGGCCCCTGGCCGACTCCGTCATCAATGCCCTCGAGGCGGCGGTGAAGGCGGCAGGTGTCACGGCACCGGTATTTATTAGCCAGAACGATGGCACCTTAATGAACGCGGAGACCGCGAAGCGCTACCCGGTGATGACGTTCTCATCCGGTCCGACCAATTCCATGCGCGGCGCCCTGTTTTTGTCCGGTGTGCAGGATGCGCTTGTGGTAGATGTCGGCGGTACCACCGCAGACATCGGCATGCTCAGCGGCGGCTTTCCCAGACCCTCAGGCACCGAGGTTCAGGTGGGCGGGGTAAGAACCAATTTTCGGATGCCAGACGTTCTACCGATAGGCCTGGGCGGGGGCAGTGTGGTGCACAGCCAGGGCGAGCGTATTGGTCCCGATTCGCTCGGGCACGAGTTGGTCAGTAAAGGCCTGGTATTTGGCGGCGATGTGATGACGGCATCGGATATCGGCATTGCTGCCGGCCTGGCCGACTTCGGTGATCCCACTCTAGCGACGATTGACCAGGGCACCATTGACACATCGCTCGCCACCATGAAATCGATGCTGGCCGACGCCATCGACCAGGTGAAGACCAGCGCCGAGCCATTGCCGGTAATCGCCGTCGGCGGCGGGGCATTTCTTGTCGGCGACGACATCGCGGGTGTGAGCGAGATCATCAGGCCACCGCACAGCGCCATTGCCAACGCGGTTGGTGCAGCATTGGCACAGGTTGGTGGCGAAGCGGAGTTGCTCTACACACGTTCACAGGAAGCTCGCGCCGATGCCCATGCACGCGTCAAGAAGCAAGCCTGCGACAAGGCGGTGGCTATGGGTGCGGACCCACAGTCGGTAGAAATCCTCTATGTCGATGAAACAAGTCTCGCCTACATGGCCGAAGGCACCGTTCGACTCAATGCCAAAGCGGTAGGAGATTTACTGCTTGATGGCGGTTTGCAGCCATGAACATTTCAGGCGAAAATATCGATGACCTGGCACTGGGTACGGCATTCCTGAGCACCGGTGGCGGTGGCGACCCCTATATCTATCAACTGGCATTGCGCACCGCGCTTGGCGAGTCGGGCTCTGTTGAGCTTATCTCGCCGGCGGATCTTGATGACACGGCCACGGTTCTATCAATGGGCGGCACGGGGGCACCGATGATCGGCACCGAAAAGCTGCCGAACGGCCTCGAAGGTGTGTATGCGGTGCGCCTGTTAGAAGATTATGCGGACGTTAAAGCCGACGCGCTGATTGCCGCTGAAATTGGCGGCGGCAACGGCCTGGTGCCCTTGTTGACCGCGTTCCACATGGGACTGCCGGTGGTCGACGCCGATGGCATGGGGCGCGCTTATCCCGAGACGCAAATGATGACTTTTAGCATCTACGGTATCTCGGCGACACCGATGTCGGCCGTGGACGAATTCGGCAACGGCGTGATACTAACGGCGCATGACTCGACCACGGCGGAACGCATCATCCGACATGTCGGCCTGGCAATGGGTGGACACTGCATGGGCGCCGATCACATCATGAACGGCGCCGAGGTCAAGCGTGTTGCCGTGCATCATACGGTCAGCCTGGCGACACGCCTGGGTAAAATCGTGCGCCAATCAATCTGTTCCAGGGTAAAGTCGTCGACGTCAGCCGCGAGATGGTCGGCGGCTCTGACGTCGGTGAGTTTGTGATGGCAAGTTTTAGCGATCAGCGCGAAATGACCATAAAAGTGCAAAACGAATACCTGATCGCGCAGATCGATGGCGAGTGTTATGCCACTGTGCCGGATCTGATCTGTGTCGTCGATCGGGATACCCTATTGCCAATAACCTCGGAGCGCGTGCGTTATGGATTGCGCCTTGCTGTCATTGGCATCCGCGCACCGCTGCTTTACCAATCGACTCAGGCGATGGCTGTGACAGACCCAAGAGCGTTCGGATTCGATCTGGATTATACGGAGCTTAAACCCCTGAGGTGCCTTTCTCAGGCACGAGAGGTATCCTAGCAGCCTCCACAACCGCTTGGCTCTCTCCCCCCAACCCCACCGGAGCTGCCAACGCTCTCAGGCGGTCGCTCTACGGAGTTTCCTTGCGGCTACCGATTCCTGTCACGCGGAGGAGAGATCACCTCATTCACCTCCTTAAACGGATGGCGTCGCCTTCTCGGGGGGAGGTGAATCTCCACTTTTCTTGAGTCGGGCTTCGCAACGGCCAAGGCCCTGTCGAACGTGGGGTCGAGCCGCTCAAGGACCTTGAACGCCTTATCCGCGTCTCCGCGTCGAACCGCGTGCAGGAGGGTTCTTCTGGAGGCACGCACGAGATCGGTGGTCCACTGACCTTCGTCGGACAGCGACTGGTCGAACAGGCGTTCTTGACCCGTCACGACGCGGCACTCGGACGTTCGTAACTCGGTGTCTTGAGAAACCTGTATCAAAACCTGTATCATCGCCCACCAGCGCTGGCGAGCGCCCACGAGCGCAGAACAGGCCAAATCCCCCTGATTCCAGCGCTCACCAGCGCCCACGAGCGCTCGGCTCATATCTGATAAGCGTGAGGTCGGTAGTTCAAATCTACCCAGGCCCATTTGGTATAGATCGTAGTTCCGCTCGCTGACCCTATTTCAGCTCGTAGATCATGATGCGGGGTGTGCCGCTCACCACTTCGATCGAGTGGACCTCG
>JAPULM010000587.1 GCA_027294925.1 bacterium | reverse complement strand
AAGACTCGCCCAAATGAGATAGGTGTGAATCGACTCAACAAACATCCCGTGCGAGTCGGTGGGATCGATACCATAGTTCTTCATTAAGACCATGAAATAGTCGGCGGCCAGATAGTCGATGGCTATCCAGACGGTGGCAATAGCGGCTCCGACGACAAGGGCGGAAATCCCGACCAGCTTCCACAGCAGAGAATACGTCATGCCTGAACCTGCTGCGCGTCGCGGTCGGCAAACCGGTAGCCCATGCCACGCACAGTCAAGATAAAGAAGGGGGTGGATGGATCAGGCTCTATCTTTTGTCTGAGTTTTCCAATGTGGACGTCAATGACCCGATCAATCACCGCTTCTCCACCCGGGTAGAGAAATTGCAACAATTCACCCCGCGATAACACGCGCCCGGGCGAGGTCATCAACGCCTGGAGCAGTTTGAACTCCAGCGGTGTCAGCGATACGGCTATGTTCTGAACAGTGACCCGGTATTTTTCCTGATCCAACACCAGGCCATGCAAAGAAAGTACGGCTTTCGGCCGTATGGCTTCAGGATGTGTCCGACGGATAATGGCCTTTACCCGCGCAACCAGCTCTCGCGGACTAAACGGTTTGACGACATAGTCATCCGCGCCAATCGACAAGCCGTGGACCCGATCCATCTCTTCTTCTCTAGCCGTTAGGATGAGGATAGGCACATCTGAGCGTTGTCTAATGCGCTGGCAGATCTCCCAGCCATCGACTTTCGGCAACATCAGATCAAGCACCACAAACATCGGGGCATGCTTTTCCGCGAAATCCAACGCCTGCTGGCCATCAGCGGCATGGACAGTCAAGAATCCTTCTCGTTCCAGATACAGCGCAACGAGTGCGGCGGTCTTTTGATCATCCTCAACAATGAGGATGGGATTTTGGGCAATGGGACTTTGCAGAATGGGACTTGGAAACATGACTCTATCCATGCAGTCGAACGCCTTCGCCTCTCGTACTAATTTTGATGTCGTGGCAGGAAGAGTCGTGTCTCGACTAACCAGAAATTGCAGAAGCGGGAAGCAATAGATTATTTTGCGGAAGCCGCCCCCGCGCCGAGCGCCTGATCATATTCATCTGACGAGACTGACAGCGGGCGGTCCCGGTTCGCGTCAACAATGCAGAAAAAACCAAACGGCTCGTCATCCACGGCAAGAAATTGGTGCGGCGTCCACGGCGCGACGTAGACGGTATCAAGCGGCTGCATGTCCTGGGCTTGATCGCCGAGCACGGCTCTACCCCGTCCACGCACGGCAATCACGACATGCGCATGGCCATGCTTTTCCAGGCTGGAGTAGCCGCCCGGGGCAATTTCGAAATAGCGCAAATGAAAGTGCGTCTCTTCCGCCCGTTTGCCGATAAGGACCTGGCGAACAATATTCTTCCACTCTCGCCCTTCGTCTTGTCCCTGCTTATACGCTTCGCGTTCAACGTCTGACCAGGCGTAGGTCTGCGAGTCTTGAAAGCGGGAGAGGCGAGTTTTGCGAGCTTTGGATGGAGCCATAATCTCCCTAGGAAAACTCAATAATCGTTTTGAGCGAATCTCGGGCCTGGGCTGCATTGCGGTACGCGTCGTGCAGTTTGTCAAACGGAAAACGATGGGTAATGAATTTCTCCGCCGTAATAACGCCTTCTTGTATGAGTCGCATGGCCTCACGTGTATCGTTCGGTCCGCACGAGTAGCTAGGAATCAGACGGATCTCATTAAAATAGAGGTCATTCGGAGAGAGAGTCAGCGTGTCCTCAGGTTTACTCGCCGTAAACAGGACCACCGTTCCACCTTTTGCCGCGCACCGGATGCCCAGCTCCATGGCTTCAATCGAACCCGGTCCGACAATCACCACTTCAGCCATTTCACCCTTGGTGTACTCTTTGAGCGCCTGTTCGACATTCCCATTTTCCGGCAAATCTCCAGGATTAATCGCCAGATCGGCACCAAGTTCAACTGCCTTCTCACACCGATAGGGAACAAAGTCCGTCCCTATTATCGTTCGGGCTCCGGCATGTTTCGCCAG
Source organism: bacterium (assembly GCA_027294925.1). The sequence continues at coordinate 3,335 of JAPULM010000587.1, read as the reverse complement.
CGCCACATGCAATTGGCCCATAATACCCAGTCCAATCACGAACACACTCTCCCCAGCCTGAAAGCCCGACCGTCGCAGCGACTTCACCGCACATGCAGTCGGTTCAACCAGAGAGCCAGCGGCAAACGACATATCGTGAGGCAAACGGAGAGTATCGCCGGCCAAATTGTCTTTGGGCACCACAAAATACTCAGCCATGCCACCGGGTACAATCTTCGTCGCTCGCCAGGTCGGGCACTGGACAAACTCGCCGCGCTGACACGCGCGGCAGGAAAAGCACGGCGCATGGTGATGGACAAACACCCGGTCCCCGGGCTGAAAATCATCCACCCCGTCACCCACTTCGACCACCTCACCGGCCGGCTCATGCCCAAACACCAGCGGCGCTTTTTTCTTCATATACCAGCCCATAACATCGCCCGAGCAAATGCCACAGGCCCGAGTCTTTACCAGCGCTTCTCCAGGCCCAACGGACGGAATGGGGTCGTCTTCAAAACGGATGTCGGTCGAGTCGTATAAACGAGCAACTTTCATTGTGGACATGTTTGCGCTGTGTTTCCTTTCTGCTCCTTAAGCTTGACCATTATGCCAGGACCGCTAGACACTAGCACAGGAGATTTTGAAACAGCTACTACGGATAGACACACGGCCGCGTAGACCATGCATACACAACACTTTCATACGTCAGCGTTCCGGACCCGGAGGCTAAGGCAGACGTTTCAATCTTGATAACAACAGCGGCGGGTATCTCATTCGGGTTCACCAGACGCCCGGCAACAAAAACATCAACAACAAGGTCAGGCCCGCTTTCCGTCTCCATGGCCCTAGTCGTCCGAGAAAGCACACACCTTGGCACCTCGGACTGAAGCGGGCTTCTCTGTACAGCGTGTATACCAGGCGACGACATGGGGAAAATCTGCGTCGAGCTTGAGATCCTCGCGCGCCCCATAGCCCCAATCCAGACAGCCGACCCAAGGGAAGGTGCAAATATCGGCAATTGTGTATTCGTCGTCGATTAAATAATCTCGGCCTTCCAGCCGCTTTTCCAGAACTCCGAGCAATCTGCGCGCTTCGTTCGTATAGCGTTCGGTGGGGTACGGAATTCTTTCTTTGGCAAATTTATAGAAGTGGCCAAACTGTCCAAACATCGGGCCGACACCGGCCATCTGGAAGAACAGCCATTGCAGACATTCGCTCCGCTTACGCGGGTCAGACGGCAGGAGTTTACCCGTCTTCTCGGCCAGGTGGAGCAGGATCGCGCCAGATTCAAAGATTGCTAACGGCTCGCCATTCGGGCCATCTGGATCAACGATAGCGGGGATTTTCGAGTTCGGACAGACTGCGATAAATTGCTCAGAGAACTGTTCGTTCTCCAGGATGTTCACTTTATGCGCTTCATACGGCAGCGCTAATTCTTCCAGTGCGATACTTGCTTTTTGGCCGTTTGGTGTGGCCAGCGAATAGAGCTGAATACGGTCAGGATGTTCAATTGGCCAGGTTTTGTCGCTCATGCATTCTCCTTCTCTCTACTATGACAACTTCATTTCCTTAGCAAAATGCTCCATCAACTCCATCAGCGTGAAGAACTCATCCGTCCAGGCCCGGAAAGACAGATAGACATGATGAATGCCCAAGTCTGCGTAGCGCGGGATATCCTGAATGAGCTGATCAACACTTGGCGCACCGAGCGGCAGCATGCAAATACGTAGGTCGTCAGGATTTCTGCCCTCTTTCGTCGTCAGCTCACGAAGAATTTCTAGAGGCTGTTTCACATCGTCCGGCCCCTTGCCCATGGCAATCCAGCCATCACCCCGACGGGCGACACGCCGCAAGGCACCTGTACTCATACCGCCAACAAGAATAGGCGGATGCGGCTTTTGCACAGGCTTGGGAATAAATTTGATGTCGGCAAACTGAAAATGCTTGCCGGAAAATTGGGGCGTCTCCTGAGTCCAGACCGCCTTGAAGACGTCCATGGTCTCATCGGTTCGGGCGCCACGCTCTTTGATCGACGTACCCAAGGCAGTAAATTCCTGCTCCAACCAACCGGCACCTACACCGACAACCAGGCGGCCTCCGGATAAGACATCAATCGTGGCCAACGCCTTTGCCACAGCCAACGGATGCCGATAGGGCAGAATCAGCACAGCCGTACCCAATTTGATCCTGGACGTCTTATACGCCAGTGCCGCGAGGACGGTGAGTGGATCAAGGAATGGATCTTCGGGATTAAACGCATAGCCGCCTGGGATTTGAGACGGAAAGACGACATGGTCCGCTACCCAGACCGTACTGTAGCCGAGATCCTCTGCTGTTGTGGCCGCAGTCAGGATGCGGTTGGCCGGATCTTCATGCGCAAAAGAGCTGAAGTGAGGCAAAACAATTCCGTAGTCCATATTCATCCTTTCTCACAGCAGGTGAATCGAGTTCAATTCGGCTCGGGATTGTAGCAGTAAAGACGGAGCGCATTAATACAGTCCAGACGGGAAGTAACAGCCGTGTGGTTCTTGATACGCCCCCATGGTCATAAGCGAGCCGGGCTTTGCCACGCGCAAGCCCTCACTCAGACACCAGCGGAATAAGGTCGCCCGGCGCGTAGGAAGTAAGAAGGAGAGTGGTCTTTCGCTGACTTCACCTACTCCAAGGAGCAGCGCTTGCATGTCGGCATCTGTCTCTGCGACCCCGTGTGCCAGTATCCATTCCTCGCTTTTGGCAGTGTAGGAATACGTATACGCGACAATCCGACCGTCACGTGTAACGCCGAAGCAAGCCGAATATTTGACTGCATCTTGCATTTCCCCCGTACGGTGAAAGCCGTAGACTTGCTGACACAGTCTTGCACAGGCCTCCAGGTCTTCGCCCTTGAGCGCACGGATTTCAACATCAGTCCAAGATTTGCTTTTTGGTTTGCTTTTTGGTTTACCTTTCAGCATCCCCAGCGGCTCTTTAATGTCAAAGCCAAGCGAGGTGTACAGCGACATAGCCAGCGTGTTATAGGCGTCCTGGGTGAGCCGAATACCTGCGGCATCCTTGCCACGTTCGATCACGGCCTGCATCAAGCGCCGGCCAACGCCACGTTCCTGCACCGCTGGATCAACCGCGATAGGACCCAGCCCGCGAATAGTATCACGCTCATCAAGAAAATTGACGCCAATGACGCGTCCGTCCTTTTCCGCCACAACACAAAAAACCGCCGTATGGCAGATAAAGAAGCGGGCCAGTGCAGTCGAAGCCCTGACAGAGCTATATTCCAGAGGGAAGCGGTGGTATTCCGCAATGCCTTTAAACGCTTCGTACAGAATGCGCCCGCAGGTCTCGCTATCGTCGGGAACAGC
>JAPULM010000586.1 GCA_027294925.1 bacterium | reverse complement strand
ACCAAAATGACCCGACGCGACCTCTTGGATCTTAAAGCCTATCTCCTGTCTGTTCCGGCTATTGAGCAAGAAAATAAACCTCCGGACATGATGTTTCCGTTTAGTTGGCGTCCGGGTTTGGCCGTGTGGAAATGGTTGAATTTCGACCCCGGCAGTTTTCAGCCAGACGCGGCGCAATCGCCGCAGTGGAACCGCGGCGCCTATTTGGCTACAGCGCTCGGCCATTGCGTAGAGTGTCACACACCTCGTAATCTGTCCGGTGGCCTCAAAGCGCGTATGTATTATGCCGGCACAGCAGAAGGTCCCGACGGTGCACTGGCTCCCAATATCACCCCTGACCAGGCAACCGGTATCGGGGACTGGAGCGTCGAAGACATTGTCTGGTTTCTCCAGACAGGCTTCAAACCGGATGGCGATGACGTGCAGGGGTTGATGAGTGAGCTGATTGAACATGGTTATGAGCACGTTCCCGAGGACGATCTGCGAGCCATTGCGGTCTACCTCCTTGCCCTGAAACCTATCCGCAACAAGGTTGAGGCTAAGCCATCAACTTCCGAGTAGCCGATACAACCGTAAAAACGCCCTTTGCATGACCTATCCCCCGCTGCATGAAGGTTCAGTGTCTCTCAGTGCTGTTTAGAGAATACGCCTGTTCGGCTTCACCCATTTGCACGAGATGGCGGTACTCGCGTATCACGACGATCGCGAAGACGATCCAGATCACCACCAAGACCATATTCAGAATGAAGAAATAAGGCGCCGGCAATGCCAGTAGCCCCACCCCTACGAGCACGGTCAAAGCAGCTACGCCATCGCCGATGCGGACGAAAAGCGAGTCGATGGTCGGTTTTCCCTTGTACTTCGTCTCGGCGTCAAGGGGCAGCCAGAGGACATGCCGGGCTGTATTGTTGATCGAATAATCCGTTGCGTTCTCAGCTGTTTTCATGATTTTCACAATCAGCAGGACGGGCACCAGTGCCATAACGCTATATGAGAGAAAGGCAACTACTGGTAACATGAGAAACAGCACACCGAAACCACCGTATTTGAGCAGACGCGACGCCACAAAGGCCTGCAGGAGTAGAGCCGCAATGTTGACCCAAAAGAAGAAGTCGCCATAGAAGTTGGTGGTGGCGTCTCGCGTATAGAGACGCACGGCGTCGGACTCAACAATGCCTCGTGATAACGCCTCGGTCTTGAGAAACTCCTGCAAGACCCTGAAGAGTAGATTCTCCCCATTGGTGTTGACCCAGCTGAGGAGTATGGTAATGATGGCGGTCAGCAGTAGAAAGCGGCTGGAAAAAATGAGCCTGAGGGCCGTTGGACCCGAGTGCGTGTCCGATGGCCGCGACGGATTATCGGCTCGTTGCGGATTCGGTCGGCGCTGGTCAACGGCACGGGTGAGAAGGATTGATACAGTGAGGGGGATGAGGGCGGCCAGCAGCAGCCATTCCGTGCGAATGATCTCGGATTGCAAGAGGGCGCTGGTTATCCAAGCACCGGATGCCGCCCCCGACGTCGCACCAATGGCAATGAATGGGAGCAATCGATCACCGCTCTCGCCCGCATACACGTCAGCTGCAAAAGCCCAGAATTGGGCCACGACAAACACACCAAACATGCCGACCCAAAGGTAGAAGATGATGCCCGTATACGGCAGGTTGGTGAAAAAAAAGTCCGGTTGCAAGATCCAAAACACGACCATATTGGTCATACAAAATAGCGTCGCATAGGTAATCAATTGTCGACGATCCCAGCGTTCGGACAAGCGTCCATAGGCCCAAACTACTGGGATAAGAAAGGCACTCTGGGCGAAACTCGAATAGGCTTTGACTTCTACTTTAGTCAGATCGCCTATATCCGAAATCGCAATCCATCCCTCCCGCAACGGCTTGATGAAGTAATAGGCACACAGAATGAGGAAGACATTGGCGAACATGAGAAGCGCCGTGGCACCTTCTCCTGCTCGCATGTCCGTGAATACACGAAGGCTGCGATCCAGCAAGGACACGTTTGCCGCCATGTCACTCCTTATATGCGAGTACGGCGTTGTATGTGTGTGATGTCATAAAAAACCATCAACAGGGCGCCAAGCCGCTTGACCCCCCAAACCCGTGTGGTATGATGCCCCTGCGTTTTGGTGATCGGTCCTGTCGTGCATTTAAAATTTGCGCGTCCCGCAGGCTATCAGTTAGGCTTTAGTTATGCAAGTTGCAAAATGTACCTTCACAACTTCATTTCTCGTATTGTTGATGGTTGGGTTGGCGATAGCCGGGCCCTTCCACCCGCCTTTACGACAGTGTTTTGACCGCGGTCTTCAGCATGAACTTGAGAAGACCTTGAAACGCCAGGGACTGATGTCAGCAGTCCGGGATAAGCAGCTCAGCGTTGCCTTGGTCGACATCACCGATCTGCAGCGTCCACGTATGGCCGCGGTGAACGGGAATGAGATGATTTATGCGGCGAGTCTGCCGAAAATTGCCATTCTGCTGGGAGCCTTCGTCCTGATTGAGCAGGGCCGAATGACCCTCAATGACACTACCCGTGCTACCCTTGTCGAGATGATCAGAGTCTCCTCGAATACAGCCGCAACGGAAATGTTGCACCGTGTTGGCAAGGCCAATTTGGCGGCCCTTTTACAATCGGACCGATATCGGTTGTATGACCCCTCGGTGAATGGCGGTCTGTGGGTGGGCAAGGACTATGGCAAAGCACCGGCGTGGAAGCGTGATCCACTGCACGGTCTGTCGCACGGTGCCACCGCCATACAAACCGCCCGCTTCTATTATCTATTGGAGACGCATCAGCTCGTGTCAGCGGACCTGAGTCAGGAAATGAAAAGCATACTTTCGAGGCCCGCCTTACGCCACAAATTTGTTAAGGGCTTAGAAGCGCGTCCAGGATCCAAGATCTATCGCAAGTCCGGCTCCTGGCGAAACTGGCATGCGGATAGCGCCATCGTGGAGCGCGAGGGTTACAAGTACATTGTCGTGGCCCTGGCACAGCACCCGGATGGCGGCAGATGGATGTCACGGCTGATCGTGCACTTAGACGAC
>JAPULM010000585.1 GCA_027294925.1 bacterium | reverse complement strand
TCAATCCGCCCCAGGTTGCCATTCTAGGCGTCGGAATGATTCAACCACGTCCCCTGGTGGTTGGCGATGCCTTGGCCATTCGTCCTTCTGTCTATTTCAGCCTAGTATTTGACCACCGTGCCGTAGATGGCGTACCTGCCGCTAACTTCTTACAAACCCTTCAACAACTACTCAGCAAACCGCAAGAATACGCCTTCTAGTATGACGTATCCTATCATCCCGCCAGTTTGGCGGGGGGGGGTGGGTCATACGCGTCAAGATTTTTATACCCTTGCCGATAGGGGAGTGTGAGGTGGATATGGAAGAACCACGCGTTGAAATCCTCGATCAAACCGTTTGCTATCAGGGTTATTTTCGTATTGACCGTTACCGGCTGCGGCACCGGCTTTTCAGCGGCGAGTGGGGGCCTGTGTTGGTGCGGGAGGTCTTTGAACGCGGTCACGCTGCGGCAGTTTTACCTTATGATCCTGTCCGTGATGAAGTGGTTCTGATTGAACAGTTCCGCATCGGGGCGTTGGGCAACAGTGGCGACCCATGGCTATTGGAAATTGTGGCCGGCATTATCGAACCCGATGAAACGCCTGAAGGTGTCGTGCGCCGGGAAGCGGTTGAGGAGAGCGGTTGCCATATCACTGAGCTCGTACCTATCTGTGAATATTTCGTCAGTCCTGGCGGTACAACGGAAAGCCTTGCATTATTTTGTGGCAAAGTTGATGCCTCAGGGGCTGCTGGGACACACGGTTTAATTGAGGAGGGCGAAGATATTCAGGTGGTTGTCATGTCGTCCGATGACGCGTATGAGCGCATCCAGTCCGGTTTGATTAAAGCGGCTGCGCCTATTGTTGCCCTACAGTGGCTAATGCTTAATCGTGAGGTCATACAGCAGCGTTGGAGAACACTGTAATCATGCATGACATACGCTGCATACGGAGATGAATTCCTTTTGCTCCCGGTCTTTAACACAGCGTCCTTCTGAAGGATTATGATAGGCAGCGGGGTAGTGTCCGAAAGCTTAGCCCAAGCCATGTCAGTTTGCCTGCGCCATATTCAATGGAGAGCGCGCCGTGAAAATATTAATTGCCGATGATGATGCTGTCACTAGGCGCACCCTGGAAGCCTTGATGAACAAGTGGGGCTATACGGTCTTGGTTTGTTCCGATGGTGCAGCGGCATACGAGAAATTGCAGGCGGAAGAAGGGCCTATCTTGGCTATCTTAGATTGGATGATGCCTTTTCTGGATGGCTTGCAAGTGTGCGATAAATTGAAGCAGACGCCGCGTCGTGAACCGACCTATGTGATTCTGCTAACTGCCAAAGAACGTGGTAAGGACATCGTTGCAGGGCTGCAAGCGGGCGCTGATGATTACGTGACTAAACCGTTTGATCGTGAAGAGTTATTGGCGCGTGTTCAGGTCGGTATACGAGTTGTAGATTTACAGCTGAATATCGCTGCACGGGTGTCGGAATTAGAAGATGCCTTGGTACGTGTTAGACAGCTTGGTGGGTTATTGCCGATTTGTTCCTATTGTAAGAAAATTCGCAATGATCACAATTATTGGGAACAAGTCGAAAGCTATATTACGGACCATTCTGACGCCCAGTTCAGCCATAGTATCTGTCCGGGCTGCTATGATGAGCACGCCAAGCCTGAACTGGAAAAGTTCAAAGTGCCAGATCGTCGGCATTCCGAAGGATTGTAGCGGTAGCTAGAAAATCCCAGCTTCAAGTCACTTTCCGGTTGCTGTAAAAGGCACCGTCGTTCGGTGATTTTTTGCAGACCGTAGCCTTCATTCTTGCAGCGTGCCGACATAGTTGTCGATTTGCTCTAAGCTCTCTTCGCTCAGCTTTTGAAACTGCACCCCCATGCCGCTAGGCTGACCGCCTTGCTGCGGATCTGCATGCACGCTATGCACCACGATGCCTTCCGTCTCGATGAGACGATCCCATCCAGGCAACGAAAAACTGATCTTAAGGTGCGTACCTGGGGGTAAAGGGTTATACGTTGGTATGAAAATCCCGCCGCGAGAAATGTTTTGAATATAGTCCGTAAAAAACTGTTCTGCATTACCATATTTGATCAAGACGCGTGCTGGGGCTCGTTGATGCTTTCTGCGCTCTTTAATTTCCCTTGCCATGAAGCCCCCTTATCGGGCAAAACACTCATCGGTATACGAGCTGGTATTTGAGGCTGTATATGAGTGTGTGGCCAAATGCCGCTCGCAAGTTTTTCACCAGCCTATGGTATAACAGCATGATGCGCATGTACAGGGGGGATTTGTGGGGGCAGCGGATGTTTGCGGCGTAATGCTCAAGGACGGACTGCAATAGAGCATTGAGCCAGACACGTAAACTGGTTTTAACGCATGTCGAGGATTGGGCGTATAGGACGCGTGACTAGACGGTGATCGATGCGCTGGGATGCGGGATGCGGGCCAGTTAGGATAATCGATTTCCAGGATGCTTCGGCGAGTGTTTGCGTATGTTGACTGTTATGTAGAATCTTGAAGAACTTATGACGGAGTGGAAAGGCGCCACAACAGCCCATCAGTGGATGTGTGGGTGGGTGTGTCCATGGTGGTCGTCGTACGCGCCACTGGCATACTCAGCCGTTGGTGTCTCGATCTCCTGCGGCGACAATAGACCTTTGGCGACAATGAGCTTCTCAAGCGTCTCTAGCCAGCGTTCATAATAGCTGGTGGTGAGATAGTCTGCCGGAGGCATGTTTTCAATATTATTACGAGAACCACCTGGAATAGGAATGGGGGTTGCCTGCCGGATAGCGAAAAGCCGCCCTTCCCAAGTTTGGTGGAAGACGGGCGCCTCTGCGTCTCGTCTGATAGGGCCAAAGCCATGCATGCTGCCCATATCGTGAATACCGTTCATGGACATTCTCCTGACATATTTAAACCAACATTCAGAGAGGGCTCGTTACCGTCTGGACGCCATATGTCCATGGCATTGGGGATTATGTACAAGTGGCTAGCGCTGTCAATTCCCTTCAGTGTTATTCTTTCAGTTCTCGTAACCCTGCGCCGGCACGGGAAACAGGGTCAGTTGTCTCATGCCGACTTGCTCTCGATGCAGATATGGCGTATGCTAGTCGAGCAACGCGGGGGCTCGGGAGACCGGGCTGAGAGGGTAGCTACATTGTTACCGACCGCTTGAACCTGACCTGAGTAATGCCAGCCTAGGGAATGTGAGTTACTCCCCTGACGGCCTCTAGATTATCCTGGTGGCGTCTATACTTCAGAGAGGAGTAATCGATATGGCCGATACATCTTTCCCCGCTTCGTGTAAGGTTTTCGTGCAGGGCAATCGAGCTGATAGCCGCGTACCCATGTGGGAGGTGACTCTGGCTGACCCTAACCCTCCCGTCAAGCGCTACGATACGAGCGGCCCTTACACCGATCCTGACTATCAAGTTGACCTCAAAAAAGGTCTGCCGGCGCTGCGCCGTAATTGGACCTTGTCACGCGGTGATGCTGAGGAACTTCCTGAATCATCGTCTGCTTATCGGCGCCAGCGCGAGTCTGACCCGCAGCTTACGGCACTACGTTTTACCGAGCTGCGTAATCCCTGGAGACCAGTGTGGCGTTGGCAGAGGGGATGCGCGAAAAGGCGGCAGAATTCAAGCAGCACGGTTCGGAGATTTACGTCAAAACCTGATGTCGTTTCATTGAGGTAGAAATTTGCACTGACGCTGGCGTTGCGGGTTGTCCCGGCGGCGCCGCGTCGGGGCACAGGCAGAGGTGATGCTGTGGCTGATACAAGCGATTTTTTTATGGCCGTGTACTTACTGGCGATTGGTGAAGAAATGAGTGCATTGCAGGTGCAGCCGGAGGAAGTCTTCCAGTTTACGGATTCTCCCACCCTGCAGGAACGGATGGATGCCTACCGTACCGGTACTGCCTTGGTCAATCCAAAAGTTTTTGCCCGCCAAATTATGAAGCTGCGGCAGCAGCTTCAGGAACGTCACCCAACCTCTGAATAGCCGCTGGCTTGGCACCCGTCTCGGCACAAAACGATTGTTCATCCTCTCAACTTTTGTGTATCGATATAGTCTGACATAGAAAGCGCTACACTTGGAAACTCTGATAACACTTCTTTATCAGTTGTGATCAAGGGTACTTGTAAATCTTCTGCTAAGGCGACAAACTCACAATCATACGCGGTACATTTTGATTGACTAGATAATTTGAGAACATCTGAAGAAGCAACTGAAAATTCATGCTCTTTCAAATGCGATTCAGCATCCGACATCATTTGTAGAGCGACATCCAATGTTAAAAGCTCATGCCGGATATAGTTGATTAAAACGTTACGCAATTCAGATTTCCACAACAATGGAACTTTCCATTCCGGATCAGTTTGCAGGACCCGCTCTGCATCTTGGGTGTAACTTCCAGGAATCCAAAAGTATGCAATGACATTTGTGTCTACAACGATCATAGTCGCCCTTGATTCTTGAATTCATGGAGATTTTCTTCCGTCAAATGCCCTGAAATTTTACTACGGATCTTACGGGCACGTACTAATAGTAATTCACTATTTACTGGCGTAGCACTAACGGAACTTTCAAGACATGCAATGATTTCGTTGTTGAGACTACGATGATTGTGGGAAGCATTTTGCTTTAGTTTTTGATGGAGCTTCGCCGGAATATTTTTGACTGTAATTGTAGGCACAACTACCTCTCTGAAAAATTAGAACCAAAATGGAACCAAAATGGAACCATATTGGTTATCATATTATAACATAATTATCTCGTCAAGTTAGAAGGCAGTGCCCTAATCTTGCTCTATTTTTTCAACCCCATCATCACCAGCTGGCGGAGCGTTTTCTCGAAACCGCCGACACACAACCTGAATTGCTAGCCCATCACTATACCGAAGCGGGCCTCGGTGAGCAGGCGATTCCCTACTGGCAGCGGGCGGATTTGCGTGCCAATGAGCGTTCGGCGTATGTGGAAGCCATCGCGCACCTGACGCAGGGCTTGGCCGTGCTGACGACACTGCCGGAGACGCCGGAGCGTCTGCAACGGGAGCTGGACCTCC
>JAPULM010000584.1 GCA_027294925.1 bacterium | reverse complement strand
GCCTCGTGCTCTGGGCGCGCTATGCGCGGGTGGTGCGGGGTGAGGTGTTGTCGCTTATGCAACGTGATTTTATCGCACGTGCCCGGGTCAATGGCTGTTCACGCTGGCGGATTATTGCCATCCACCTGTTTCCTAACGTACTCAACACGCTTATGGTGCTTTTAAGTTTACAAGTGGGTTGGTTGATTATTGTTGAGTCGTCGTTGAGCTTTCTGGGCGCTGGTATCCCGCCACCGACGCCAAGCTGGGGCGGTATGATTGCCGAAGGTCGTGATTACCTGACCCGTGCCTGGTGGGTGTCACTATTCCCGGGTTTGGCTATTATGCTGACGGTGCTGGCGTTTAACCTGCTTGGCGACTGGTTGCGTGATACCCTGGACCCCCGACAGCGTCAGGTGTAATAAAGGGTTGCGTTAACGGCGGATGGCCGTACGCAGTACGAGAGATGGAAACGATGGGTAGCGACACACTCTTGCAAGTACGGGATTTACACACGTATTTCTTTAATCGTCGCGGGGTTTTGAAAGCGGTTGATGGGGTAAGTTTTGATTTGCAGCGCGGTGAGACGCTGGGGTTGGTTGGTGAATCGGGTTGTGGCAAGTCGATGACGGCACTGTCGCTGCTGCGCCTGGTGCCGCAACCGGCGGCTCGTATCGTGCAGGGTGAAATCTTGCTCGATGGCGACAATCTTCTCGATAAAACCCCACAGGAAATGCGGCAGATTCGGGGTCGGCGTATTGCCATGATTTTGCAAGATCCGCAAACCTCACTGAATCCGGTTTTTACCATTGGTAATCAGCTTATCGAGGCCTTCACAGTGCATCAGCGTCGCCCTAAGCGTCTCTTGCGTAAACTGGCGACTGAAGCGTTGCGCCATGTGAAAGTGGCTGCCCCGTTGCGCCGTTTGGAGGATTTTCCGCACCAGATGAGCGGTGGCATGAAACAACGGGTAGTGGGCGCTATTGCCATTTCCGGCGCTCCACAGGTGTTGATTGCAGATGAACCCACTACGGCGCTTGACGTCACCATCCAGTTACAATATTTAAAACTTCTGAAGGAACTCCAGAGCGAAACCCAAATGGCCTTGCTGTTTATTACCCATGATTTCGGCATTGTCGCCCGCATGTGTGATCGGGTGGCGGTGATGTATGCCGGACGTATTGTCGAGCAGGGGCCGGTACGGCAGGTGTTCCGCTCTCCAGCACATCCCTACACGCAGGCCTTGATGGCGTCAGTGCCACGGATGGACACCAAAGTTGAGCTCCTCACCGCTATCGAAGGCCAGCCTCCCGCCTTGGATAATCTGCCATCGGGTTGCCGTTTTGCCGACCGCTGCGCCTATGCGGAACCACGCTGTGACGAGCACTACCCGTCGATGTATACGGTTGGCGATGGACACACAGCAGCCTGCTGGCGCCTGGAGGTGTGATGACGGCGCCCTTACTACAGGCAGAGAATCTACAAAAATATTTTCCGGTCACCAGCGGCCTGGTCTTTACGCGTATTGGGGGGTACGTGCAGGCGGTGGATGGTATTAGTTTCAGCATTGAGCGCGGCAAAACCCTAGGGCTGGTCGGCGAATCCGGTTGCGGCAAGACGACCACCGCAAAGCTGTTGCTGCGTCTAGAATCCCCCACTGCCGGGCAGGTGTATTTGGAGGGCAACGACATCCATCAATTCAGCGATGAGCAACGCCAACACTTTCACACTACCGTGCAGGCCGTGTTTCAAGACCCTTGGTCATCGCTCAGTCCGCGCCGCCGTGTACGCGACACCATTGCCGAGCCACTGCTGATCAACGGCGACCTATCGTCTCAGCAAATACGGCAGCGGGTCAATGAACTTTTATCCCAAGTGGGTTTGCCAGCGGATGCGGCGGATCGTTATCCGCATGAATTCAGTGGTGGACAGCGTCAGCGGATTGCGTTAGCTAGCGCTTTGGCGCCGTATCCTAAGCTCATTGTGTTGGATGAGCCGGTGTCAGCTCTAGATGTCTCCATCCAGGCTCAGATTATGAACTTGCTGAAAGCCCTGCAGGAGCAGTACGAAGTTAGTTATCTATTAGTGGCGCATAACCTGGCGACGGTACGTTATATGACCCATCAGATCGCTGTTATGTATCTTGGTCAGATTGTCGAATATGCGCCGACAGAGTCGCTTTACATCAACCCTTTGCATCCCTATACGAAAGCGCTTTTTTCTGCTGCGTTACCGGCTCATCCGGACGTGCAACGTGAAGAAATTGTTCTAAGGGGGGAAGTTCCTTCACCGATCAATCCGCCTGCTGGTTGCAGGTTTCATCCGCGCTGTCCCGTTGCTATGGAACAATGCACCACCATTGCGCCTGAGCTGCGGGAAGTCGAACCGCAGCACACGGTGGCGTGCCATTTGTATTGAGTTTTTAGCTTCTGCACTCAGTCGTTCTGCACCGTGGGTATGGCTGGTGAGTGTTGTAGGACGGCTGTTATCGCCATCGCGGATGGCGGTGTTAGCGCCGAGTACAGCGCCGGGAATACCGTATCATCTAGCGTAAAATCAAAGTAATCGGCATGCGCCATGACCACCCACAAGGTGACCATCTTGATGAGATAGTCACGCGTTTGATAGGGCAGATAGCGATAGGTATACAGATGCCAGATGTCACGTGTTCGATGCCGGCGCATGGCTTTGGCAAGATTGGCATCGCCGTGATTATAGGCTGCCAGGATATGGAGGGGGGATTGGCGGCCAAAGCGCTTTTGTAGATTTTTTAGATAACGCGCCGCCGCTTGCGTCGCCCGTTTGGGATCAATGCGTTCATCGATATGCGACGACACTTTTAAACCGTAACCACGCGCCGTGGCCGGCATCAACTGCCACAGTCCCCGAGCGCCACTTTTAGGGTGAGACGCGTTGACCCGAAAGGCGCTTTCCACCATGGGTATATAGGCAAAATAGGCCGGCAGGCCGTGCTGTTTTAACGTGCGCTTCATCATGGGCAAAAATGGTGTTGCTCGTTGTAGCATGTTCTGCATGTCACGGCGATAAAGCGCTGTATATTCGTAAACGCGTTTAATGACTTGGCGTTGAAAGCGACCGGGCAGCCGTTGCGGGTCAATATTGTGGTCTGGCAAGGTGTCTACAAGAAGCCTGGTGATGTCGCGTTTGACCTGGAGAGAGGGCTGTGCAGATACGGAACTCTGGGCCATTGCCGTGCTGTGAAGCAAAGCGAGTAGGGTGAGTGTTGTCACCAGCCGCCATGCACATTGTTTCATATCACGTGTTTCCTCACCAGATAGCATCCACGGTTTTGCCTACTTCTCAAACGCTTCCATAGGCTTGGAAGGTGCGGAAGTTGAGACTGAGGGCGGTTTTACGCAAACCCTATGCCAATCGAAAACACCTTTTTATACAAAAGGTTACGAGGTTGGAGTGTTGTTGGAACGGCTCAGATATGAGACATTAGAAGACGGTTTGAGACAGGCGTGTCAGCACGTTGCGTCGCTTCTAAACTTTAAGTAGTTTTTGGGCGCAGATCTTCAGGACCTTGTCTATGAGGTGGGTGTGGCAGCGGCGGTGAGGCAATTGGTAATAATAAGCCTTGCGCGCCGCTTTGACCTTATGATGCAATGTCATTGTAAATCTTTATGGGGAAGGGGTCACCATGAGCTGTGCAACCGTGAGTTATCGTCAGCTTATGACCATCGTTGGGACGTTCACCCTTTGCGTCGTGCTATGTACGGCGACGGACATTGATCGTATCCTCGCGTCCCGTTTTTACCAGGTCAATGTGCCTCAAGGCTGGTTCTTGAAAGACGCTTTTGCGTGGCGTTGGCT
>JAPULM010000583.1 GCA_027294925.1 bacterium | reverse complement strand
CCGGTGGCTATTTCTTCTGGCTCACCTGCCCCAACGATGTGGACACGGAAGCACTGCTGCCGCTGGCGCAGCAGGCTGGGGTTTCGTACCGACCTGGTCAGGCATTCTCTGCATCACGTCTGTTTCCACACGCGTTGCGTGTGAGTTTCGCCCTGTATGAAGTGGATGAGTTGACGCAAGGGGTCGAACGGTTAGCAAAAGCAGTGACCATGTATCGTGCCGGCCAGCGTTAAAAGGGGTAGTATCGATGGGCCTCGAACAAAACATAGCCAATGGCAGTGGCTCTACACGGCCACTGAGCATCGCACCGATGTTGGATCGCACCGATCGGTATTACCGTTATCTGATGCGCCAAATCACCAAGCACACGATGCTTTATAGCGAAATGATCACGACGGGAGCCATTCTGCACGGCGACCGCGATAAGTTGCTGGGATTCTCCCAGGAAGAACTGCCGCTGGCTCTGCAACTGGGTGGCGATGATCCATGCCAGTTAGCGGCATGCGCGTGCATTGCCGAAGCCTACGGCTATCATGAGGTCAATCTGAATGTGGGTTGTCCCAGCGACCGGGTGCAGAGCGGACACTTCGGCGCCTGTCTGATGGCGCAGCCGGAAGTCGTGGCACGCAGCGTCGAAGCCATGCGGCAGGCAACGTCATTACCGGTTACGGTTAAACACCGCATTGGCATTGACAACCTGGATCACTATGACGACCTGGCACGCTTTGTCCATATGGTGTCCCAAGCAGGTTGCGATCGGTTTATCGTGCATGCTCGGGTGGCGCTGCTGCAGGGCTTAAGTCCACGGGAAAATCGCACCATACCACCACTACGCTATCCGGATGTCTATCGCCTCAAGCATGAATTCCCCAATCTCCTCATCGAGATTAATGGCGGTATTACGTCGCTTGAACAAGCTCAAGAGCATCTGCAACAGGTTGATGGCGTGATGATCGGTCGGGCAGCATACGACAATCCGTTTCTTTTTGCCCAGGCTGATACGTTATGTTGTGCAGATAAAACCCCACCACCCAACCGGCGCCAGGTAATCGAGACGATGATACCCTACGTCGAGTACTGGCTGACACAAGGTATTAGCGCCACCCGCATGTTACGTCATATGATGGGGTTATTCGCCTACCAGCGTGTGGCAAAAGTGTGGCGGCGCTATTTAACCGAGCGTCTACAGCGCGCTTCTGATGCGGTGATGATCTTGCCCGATGCCCTACGTCTGTTGCCGAACGATATTCTGGATGCTTGTCCGCCACACCACGGTCAAGAATTCATCATCTTGACCGATGAAGAATGAAACAGCACCGACAAAAGCAAGCGACATCCTCCTACCCTTGCCGCAAAGGGAAGACGTAAGCGAAGGTCAAGGCATGCGGATACTGATGACACACGGCTATCTTTTAACCGGTACAGGCAGCAATTTATACGTCAGTAATCTGGCGCGGGAATTCTGTAAAGTCGGTCACGATGTGTACCTCGTATGTCAAGAATATCACCCGGAGACCCTTGATTACGTCAATGAGGTTTACACATTTCGCCACCATCATACGGAACTGGTCAAGCATCACAGCAAAGATACGCCGTATAGCGGCACCTGTCGGATGTTTCGTCCTGATTTGGCAGGCTTCTTGCCGGTTTACGTGTTTGACCATTACGACGGCTTTATCGTGAAAGAGTTTCCGGCCTGTTCAGAGGGCGAAATTCGCACCTACATCGAGCAAAATCTGCAGGCCTTGACAACGATTCTGGCGACCTTTGCCGTCGACGTCATCCAGACCAATCACACCATTATGTTTCCGTACATCGTTGCGCAACTTCCCAATGACCATTCGTACCCTCATGTTGTAACGGTGCACGGCAGCGCTCTGAACTTTTCCGTTAAAAAGGATCCACGCCTCTTGCCCTATGCACAGGCAGGGCTTGAGTCCGCTGATACGATCATCGTCGATAGCGAACATGCCCGTGAAGAACTCTGCACGTTTCTCGATGAACACGACATGCCACAGCTGGTTGAACGCGTACACATTGTTCCGGCTGGTGTTGATGTCGAGAATTTTTTGTTGCTAAACGGCCCCAAACAAGCCCATATCACAGCGTTTGTCGAACAGATACAACCTATTGTACAGCGCAGCAAAGGCAGAACACCGGAACAAAGCGCTCAGATGTTTGAACATCTACCGGTCTCACCGGCCGCAACCGATGCGCTCATACAGGACGTACGTTCCAGCTATGATTACCGCTACGTTGACCAAAATGTCATCACAAAAATACAATCAATCGATTGGCGCACCGATCACATCGTCCTGTTTGTCGGCAAGTATTTATGGACCAAAGGGTTATATTTGTTGCTGCTAGCCGCTCCGCTCATTCTGCAACGCTACCCGCACTGCAAGTTTGTGTTCATTGGTTTTGGTCCCTTCCGCGAAATTGCCGAATACATGGTACATTGTCTCTCCTGTAAACGACTGGATCTGTTACAAGAGATGCTGACAACTTCATCAGATGATGGTTCACATGCAAGCGCAACGCCATTACCGTTGTTAGCGGACAATCTACACCGTCATGCGCCGGCCATACAGGGCGCGTTAGAATCCAGTGCGCCGGTGCTTCGCGATGCGATCATCTTTACTGGCATCATCGACCACGCCAATCTCAAATATATTCTCCCCTGTAGCGATGTATTGGTAGCACCGTCGGTGTTTCCTGAAGCGTTTGGTATGGTAGCTATTGAAGCATTGGCCTGTGGTGTCCTACCCATTGTGACCTACCAGTCGGCCTTTAAAGAAATCGCCGATGTGGTTAAAACCCACCTGGCTCCGTATGATTTAGCGCTCGCTAACGTTCCGTTGTCAGCCGATGCCTGCCTAAATATTGCTCAAAATGTCATGACGTGTCTTGCCTTTCAGCAACAAATGCAATCGGCAGGGCGCCTGCAAGCATTCAAGCAGACGCTTCGCGACATTGCCACCACGCACTACTCATGGTCTCGGATTGCGGCGACCTATTTGGATGTTTATCACCCTGCCATTGGTCATTAATTGACCGCTTTCCGCCCTCCCACAGAGCTGTTATACTGGCCGGCAAACGATTTTAACAGTCCCCTGCTGCCGCTTTGCCAAAGGAGAAAGACGTCTTGGAAGGAAAACGCCCCATGCAGAAACCGCTTCTCGACGGTATTCGTGTGCTTGATCTCGGCCGTTATATCGCCGCCCCCTACGCAGGACAGCTGTTGGCGGACCTGGGCGCTGAGGTCATTCGTGTGGAACGCCCCCGGCCCGAACCTGACCGCCTACGCGGACCGTATCACGATGGCAAGTCGCTCTATTTTGTTACGCTGAATCGCAACAAGCAATCGGCGGCGTTTGAAATGTTTAGCGACGCGGGACGACGTCTGTTGGATGAACTCATTGCCAAGGCTGATATCATCATCGAAAATTTTTCGCCCCGCACCGCACGCAATCTTGGCTTTACCAAAGAGCGTCTGCTCACCTTGAATCCCCGCCTCATCGTCCTATCAATCACGGCATACGGCTCTGAAGGGCCTGACGCAGAACGCACCGGGTTTGACAGCTTGGCCCAGGCGCGCAGTGGTGCAATGGCATGTAATGGCGACCGCCAACCGTTTCTGAACCACCTACCGTATGTGGATTTCAGCACCGCACTGTATGGTAGCTTCGGCCTCATGGCGGCACTCTACGAGCGCGAGCGTACCGGCAAAGGACAGTTCGTCGAAGTATCGTTGATGGAAACCGTCAGCACCTTTATTGGTACGTATGGCATTATCGCAGAAACCGTCCTCGGTGGTGCGCCACGCCGTCAACAGGGCAACGCTCTGATCTTTGCCTTAGGCGACTGCGTACCCACCAAAGACGGGGAATTGGTGATTTTTAATTGTGTGGGTAACATGTTTAAACGGCTATGCGAGATGATCGGACATCTTGAATTGCTCGAGGATGAGCGTTTCACCAGCGATGCCTCACGCTATACGCACCGCGATCTGCTGGTTCCACATGTGGCGGCGTGGACGAGAGAGTTGACGGCCACCGAGGTACTGGCTAGTGCCGAAAGTTTTCGTCTTCCCTTCGAACGGGTGGGAACCGTTGACGAGTTGGCCACCGATGCACACGCCCGGGCACGTGGCATGTTTCCCACCATCTCACAGCCCGGCCTGGGCAACATTCCGGTGGCACGACAGGGCATGACCTTAAGCGCGCACCCGCATGCCGACTTGCGACCAGCGCCAGCCATTGGCGAACATACCGAACGCATACTGGCCGATTGGTTATCATATACGCCGGAACAAATACAAGCGTTACGCGACCAAGGGGTGTTACCCGCTAGCGCTCTACAGCAACACCTTGTCTGAAATCTCTGGCGTCGTAGCCATCGGGGACTGAGGTATGACGTCGAGGACAGGAGGCGCCATTTCCGGCTCCGGCTCTGGCTCCGTCTTGCCAAGCGCCTCGGCCGCTGCCTGACGAACGGTCGGGTTGGTATCATTGAGGCGGACCTGACTGAGAAGCGAAATCGCTGCTTCGGTACGAATACGTCCGAGTGTCTCGGCAGCCGTTTGACGAATGGTAAGGTCGGTCGCCTTCAGGAGCATCTGACCGAGCACCGCGACTGCCGCTTCAGTGCGAATACGCCCAAGCGCCCATACCGCACTCTGTCGGACGATGGGGTCGGTATCATCCAGCAAGGCCTGGCTAAGGACAAAAACGGCCGCCTTTGCCTTCAGACCAATACTCCCCAACGCCACTACAGCGCCCCGCCGATCGGCAGCTTTCGGAGCTCTAAGTTTGATGATCAAACGTCGGATACGTTGTTCAAGTTGGGTATTTTCGATAACTTCGGAATCCAAGTCGGCGCCCTTCGAAAGCTCGACCAAGACAAAATCGGGCACACCCGCATCAGCCCCCGTTGCCGCACAGCAATCACGCACGGCGAGGAGAAATGCCTTAATCGTCTGCGGGGCACCCGGTATAACTTGGGCTCGGGCTAAAAATCCGTGCCATAAGGTTTCACTTTCACCATACTGTTCCACCAAATATAATCCGGCCAGGTATTCGGCAAGTGGATCAAGAGCAAATCGGATCCATGCTTTGGCCGGTCCGCTACACACCACCAGCCCCAAATCGAGCAGCCGTTGCAAAGCCCCAAATCGATCCGCTAGCAAGGTTTGAATAGCACTGATATGGGCGCCACCGGGACACAAGGTATCTTTAACACATTCCCAGGCTATCTGTTTGGCAGCATCCTCCAGGCTTGTATCAAGGGGCGTTGTTGCACCGCTTGCAGAGCAATTGAGCCAATGCAGATGGCCCCGCATCAGCTCAGGAATATTCCTTGGGGTCGCCTTTGACAGTACGTCACCGGACTTAGAAGATACCGCTTGATCAATAAACATGCGAGCCAGCAAGACAGTGATATCACGTTCGTCTGCCAGATTTGCCAGACGGCGGCACAGATCGAAATACCTGGCGTCGTTCAGCTTATGACGAATCTGCTTAAGCATCAAGTAGGCATCCACAAAGCCGGCCAGATGCGTCGACGCAAGCCGCTGTGGAACGACATGTTGCATATTGACGCCGAGTTGTTCGACAACTCGCGACGTAACAATCAACGCCTTGGCCAAGAAACCGGCGCGCTGCGGCTTGATCACGTCGCGAGTTTCTTGCCCCATCCCTGACAGGTTGTCTACGATGAGAAGAATACGGCGTTGCCGCAGGAGGTGGCCAACCAGATCGGCCGAAAGATCGTAGGATACATTCATCAGGCCAACTAGCACGCCGCGAACCGCGTCAATTAAAACCGTGTTGGTATCCTGACCCGAGATGGTAAGGTCTTCCTCAAGCAGGACGGGCAGCATGAGGTGGGGGCATAACCGTACCTGGGAGTCCGGATGCAAGGCCGAGGCAGCAAGTTGACACGCCAAACTCGTTTTGCCAACGCCCTCCTCACCCTGTATCAGGAGGACAGCCGCCGGTTCCAGAAAAAACTCGCGAAAGTCTTCGACATGAGGATCGAAAAGGTCTTGTGCGCTAGCGCCATCATGCAACATGAGCGGCATCGGCACATAAGCAAGCCGCTCCTTGACCGTCTCCAAGCGCACGAAATTCTCCTGCACAGTATCAACATGGGCCTTCACCCATGCATCGAGCACCCGGCGAGGATAGTGAAAAAACCCTACTAGAAAAACGTAGCGTAGCGACCATCTCATATTACCAAGCCAGGCCGGCAACGTGATATCGGTATAGGGTTTCAAGGCGTCGTTGACCCATAACAACCACAGTGGACGCAGCCGTAGAATGGCTACCCATAGCAAGAGAAGTCCGACGACGTATATCACAGATCCCCACAGCCAGGGGCGCTGATAAAACCATGCTAAAATTGCCAACCCGACAGGCTTGCTGGGTGAACCAAATTGGCTGCTCAGTGTGGCGTGAATCCGGCGCAAGGCCGTCGCCCATTGTTTCCCGATTATGGGCATCGCCGCCAACTCCCGATCCTGCAACATGCGCGGGACATCTTGCAGGACACCAATAGCGTTCTGCAAATCTGAGGGAGACAATATCTTTGCCCGATCCTGTATGACATAGGCAATCCGTAACAACGACTTCAGCGCCGCCTGACGTACCTCAGAGGCCGCATCATGTTTTAAGGTGTGAATGAGGGTCAGCATGGCCGTTACTTCGCCGATCTGTCCCAGGGCATGAGCCGCCACACGGCGAACATCAACAGCTTGATCCTGACGCAAGACGCGGGCGAGGACCGACACGGTGGCAGAATCGCCAACTTGGCCCAGGCTGCGGGCAGCGACGCGGCGGACGTGAGCAGCCGGGTCTTGCTGGATGGTATGGATGAGGGCCAATATGACCTCAGAACCCTCAAATTGTCCGAGAATGCCGGCAGCCGTCTGGCGATCAACCGAATCTTGCGCCTGCTGTAAAGACTGGATAAGAGCTGATAGCACAGCTGGACCACCAATTTGGCCCAGCACCTGGGCAGCCGACTGGCGAAGCAACGGTTCCCTAGCATGTTGCAAAGCGTCTACAAGGACCGACACCACACTTGCATCACTGATCTGACCGATGCTCCTGACAACAGCCAATTGAACCCTAAGGGCACGGTCATGTCGTAACGCATGTGAGAGGACAGGTACAACCGTGACATCACCCATTTGCTGCAGCGCTTCAGCAGCGGCCTGACGCACCCCGGCGTCTTCATCCTGTTGCAAGGTTTGGCTAAGGGCAGATATGGCACCCCGATTCCCCATCTGCCCCAAGCTACGAGCGGCGAATCGACGCATGAAAACGACACTATCCTGCTGCATGGCATGGATGAGAACGGCTTGAACCGATTGGTCGCCAATTTGGCCCAGCGCCTGCATTGCGGTCAGGCGAACGCCAAGTGCCTCGTCGTGTTGCAAGGCACGCGTGAGCTCAGACATGGCAGCGGCGTATCCTAGCCGTCCGAGCGCTTCGGCTGCCACCTGGCGAATCACAGCGGCTCCATCCTGGCGCAAGGTCTTGACAAGAAACGGAATGGCAGCGGCGTCCTCAAGCTGCCCCAGGGTGTGAACAGCAGCCTTGCGGACTCGCTGGTCCTTAGATTTTAGTCGTTCGACGTTAGATACAAACTCGCTACGAGTGGCATCTTGCGCCCATCCAGCATCTAGCCAAAGGAGCAGCAACGAGAGGCCCAGTAACACATACTTCGACAGCACAAAACCGGTCTGTTTAGCGCCCCGGAGCATCATATGTGATCTGCCTTTCGGTCGTGCCGATGAGGTCGTGTCGATTACGGATTTATCAGTCTGTGTGGGAATCGATGTCGACTGGCTGACGTTTCCACTGTACGAGATAGGTCTGGAAAACGTCGCCAGTCTCGCTGTGCCATGCTGGTCCATTTGTACATCATCTGAAGAAAAAAGGAAAGTATCGTTTCAGCTTGGCATCATCATAGGCTCGACCTAGACCCATAACACGCTACCAAGTGGAACACATCATGCTGACCGAGACATCGTTTCGCAACCGGATGCTCCGGCTCCTACAGGAGGCCGAAGTATCCGGCAACTGGGGCAAGGCGCCATTCAATCCAAGCAAAATGACGGCTTCAGAGCTGCGTCGTCGCAAACAGGGTTTCGTTCCTGCCCCTGATGACTTGATGCCTCCCGGCAATGGCGATTTCAGCGCCTTGCGAGCGGCGTTGATTGCAGACCGTGAGGCTTCACGCCAGGCGCTGCTACCATATCGTAGCCGAGATCTGAGCCGGCTGTTATTACCCCATGCGCTCTACGGCGAACGTAATCTCTACGATGTAATCGAATATTCGGGCATTCACGATGCCCTACACTGCGAACAGATGGAACCTGTCACGCAGCACCCGACCTATCCCTAATCGGTATCTCCCCTCCCGGCAGGGAGCCATTGAACCGTCACGCAGACGTCTCGACATTAGCGGCAACCCCAAATTGTCGCGCAACGTACGCCCAGCATATTCGGTTTGAAACAAGGCGCGGCGCTGAAGCTCAGGAACCACCAGCCGCACGAAGTCCTCATAGGCACCGGGCATATGAGTAGCGGCAAGGACAAAGCCATCACATGCCTGAACGGCGAACCAAGCTTCCATTTGA
>JAPULM010000582.1 GCA_027294925.1 bacterium | reverse complement strand
TTCAATCCCCAGCTGCTTGAGTTCTTGCGCATAAGCTGGAGGGATGTCTTGACCTGCTTGTTCATCCGGATCGTTGAAAAGCGCCAGAACGGGTTTACGGCTGAGGAAGCCGAAACCTGAAAGGAGCGTCTCCTCATCAAGCGTGAAAACGAGGGTTCTGAAACTTTGTTCATTTTCCAAGGCCTGGTTACAGTGCTGTAGCAGCTCTGATTCCTTTTCTTTCCCCTTGGCTTTTTCTTTTTTCAACCTGGCCAAGCGATTCTCGACGACGGCGAGATCCGCGAGGATCATTTCGGCCAGGAGGTCGTTCAGTTCTTTAAGCGGATCGGCGTCGGTGCCGAAATTACGAAGCACCAGGGCGATGGCCTCGGCCTCGCGCATTTGCGCCAACAGAGCACTGTCGGCTTTAGGCTTTTCACCTGCCTGGCTTGCCGGAAAATCCGTGAAGCGGATCTCGGCATAGATGGTCTTTCTCGGTTTATAGATCTGGGCGAGCCGATCGATACGCGCATCCGGCACCTTGATAACTCCGAGATGGATCTGTCCCTTATCCGAGCCGCTATAACCGCCGACCTGGGCCTGGAGCCCGGTCAGCATATTGAATATCGTTGTTTTCCCCGCACCGCGAAGACCAATCAAGCGGATTTTCATTCTGTTCCCTTCAACGCAAAGTAGTAAAAGAAATCATTTTATTCTAGCAGGAATCCGACAGCGAAGGAACTCGGCGTGGGCGCATCGCTCGATCATCCGTTGCCGATCAGACCGTCGCTTACTATCATGGTGAGGATGCTTGCAAAAACCACGGTAGCGTAGTTAACTTAAAACCATTCAACGATTTTGAACACTCAAAGTGAGGAGTAAGTCATGGCTCAGAATTTAAAAAAGCGTAGCAGTGTGATCACAGACGGACCGGATCGGGCGCCGTCACGGGCGATGTTCAAAGCGGTGGGCTTTACGGACGAAGACTTGTCTCGCCCGATTGTGGGAGTCGCCAATACGTGGATCGAGATCGGACCATGCAATTTCCATCTGCGGCGCTTAGCGGCCAAAGTGAAGGAGGGCATCCGGGCGGCAGGGGGCACGCCCATGGAATTCAACACTGTCTCCATCTCGGATGGCATCAGTATGGGTGCGGAGGGAATGAAGTGTTCGCTCATCAGTCGCGAGGTGATCGCGGACTCGATCGAACTCGTCGCCCGCGGCAATCACTTTGACGCACTAGTGTGTATCTCAGGCTGCGACAAGACCAACCCCGGGGTGGTGATGGCCCTAGCCAGACTTAATATCCCCGGCCTGGTGCTCTATGGGGGCTCTATCGCGCCCGGCCATCTCGCAGGCCGCGACTTGACCATTCAAGACGTATTCGAGGCGGTAGGGGCATACGGTCGCGGCAAGATCAGCGCCGAGCAGCTCAAATCCGTCGAGGACACGGCCTGCCCGGGCGCGGGTTCGTGTGGCGGACAGTTCACTGCCAACACGATGTCCACGGTGATGGAGTTCCTCGGCATCTCGCCAATGGGCAGCAACGGTATCCCCGCCATGGTGGACGAGAAGGACGAAGCCGCCTTTAATGCTGGAAAGCTCGTTATCGAACTTTTGCGCCGTGACCTTCGACCTTCGCAAATCCTTACGCGTAAAGCTGTGGAAAATGCCATCGCCGCCGTCGCTGCAACAGGCGGCTCCACCAATGCGGTCTTGCACTTACTGGCTATCGCTCGTGAAGCGGGGGTCGAATTAAATATTGACGACTTTGACCACATAAGCTCGCGCACGCCTCTGCTGGCCGACCTGAAACCCGGAGGCCGGTTTGTAGCAACTGATCTGTACAAGGCGGGCGGGATTCAGCTTATCGCCAAGCGACTGCTGGATGCAGGCATCCTTAAAGCAGATGCAATCACGGTTACCGGCCACACGATCGGCGAAGAGGCGAGAAAGGCCACTGAGACAGCGGGGCAAGAAGTAGTGAGATCGGCTTCCAATCCGCTCAAGCCCACAGGCGGCTTGGTCATCTTGAAAGGAAATTTAGCCCCGGAAGGGTGCGTGGTGAAAGTTGCGGGTCACGAGAGAATGACGCATCGTGGCCCCGCTCGTATATTCGACCGAGAGGAGGACGCTTTTCAGGCGGTTCAGAAAGGACAGATCAAGCCTAATGACGTGGTGATCATTCGTTACGAGGGACCGAAAGGCGGCCCCGGCATGCGTGAAATGCTTGGAGTCACGGCCGCAATTGTAGGGGCCGGTCTGGGCGATTCCGTGGCCCTGCTCACCGACGGCCGTTTCTCCGGCGCGACTCACGGTCTCATGGCCGGTCACGTGGCCCCGGAGGCGGCCAGCGGCGGACCTATCGCTGCGGTGTGTGATGGTGACATGGTCAAGTTCGACGTGAATGCGCGTCGTCTTGACGTCGAACTCTCCGAGGAGGAGATCCGCTCGCGTCTCAGCCGGTGGATAGCTCCGCCTCCGCGCTACAAAAGCGGCGTGATGGCGAAGTA
The DNA here is from genome assembly GCA_027294925.1 of bacterium. The sequence goes on along the minus strand of JAPULM010000582.1, from coordinate 3,278 downwards.
CGCCAAGCTCGTCTCTTCAGCTTCCGAAGGCGCTGTCACAGGATAACCCTAACTATCTATGGAGTGAAAACTGCTTGACAGGAGGTCAACGTTTGGAGTATTGACCCCTGATAATGCTAACCATCACGAGGCAAAGGCATGTCTTCGATTCAAGATCCCGCGCTGCGGGCTGATATCGAAATAAGCAGATCACAGGACAGTAAACCATGCCCCGACTAGACGAGCATTTCACAAATCTCTCTCGATCGTACAACGACTTGCGTACGACGGACCCCGAACCTGTACGTTACATTCAGGGGAAGCTTCGCGACAGGAAGAAAATTTGTGGGGCCGATATCGGATGCGGCGGAGGACGTTATGATCTCCTTTTACTGGAGCGCGTGCCCGGGCTTTCGCTCATTTGCGCGGACGTTAATGAAGCGATCTTGGAAGAGACCGCCAGATTTCTGGAGAGCCATGGTCACAAAAATATTCATACGCGAAAAATGGATGCATCGGCTATGCCCTTCCCTCAGAATTCGCTCGATTTCGCCATGACATTCAACGCTATTCACCATTTTGATCCGGTGGTTTTCCTTCAGCAAGTTTCCAGGAGTGTGAAGGACAGCGGCTATGTATTCGTTTATACGCGCCTGAGAAGTCAGAATGCTCGGAACGTTTGGGGTCGATTCTTTCCGGGCTTCAACGAGAAGGAAGGGCGACTCTTCCAAATGAGTCATTTTGAGGCCTGGATGAATAGAGTCGAAGAACTTAGCTTGATCGAGATCGTCTTTTTCAAGTTTAGGCGGGTTGTCTCGTTGGACCACCTGATGAATCAGGCTCGGAACAAACATTACTCTACGTTCTCGCTGTACGGTGACCGTGAGTTTACTGAAGCCTTGATGCTATTTCGAGAAAAACTCCAGCAAAATTTTCACGACCTTCAGCATATCGAATGGATAGATGAAAATATCATGTTGACCTTTACCAAGGATTGTTCAAGTTGAAGGTATCACACGCCGCGTCCTAATCTCCAAATGCGCCGCGGCGGTACCTGCGCGGCCGAGAGCTTCGCGCTATTCGGAGTTGGATCCCCGCCATGACACGGAGGTATTTGGCATTCGACATTGAAACGGCAAAGGACATTCCGGGAACGGATTTTAACTGGCGACCCTATCGTCCGCTGGGTATAACGTGTGCTGCAGCTTTTCCGTGCGACGCACAGGATCCAACCGTTTGGTACGGTAAAAATTCCGAAGGAACTCCAGCAGAACGAATGTTGCCCGCTGAAGCCCGGAATATTGTGAACCACTTGGTCAAGATGGTTTCGGACGGATACACCTTGCTTACGTGGAACGGCCTGGGGTTCGACTTCGACGTGCTCTCGGAAGAATCCGGTGCATTTGAGGAATGTAAGGATTTGGCCATGAAGCATGTGGATATGATGTTTCATGTGTTTTGCGATCGCGGTTTTCCCGTGGCGCTTGACAAGGCTGCGCAGGCACTCGGAATAGCAGGAAAGCCTGCCGGCATGTCAGGAATGTTAGCTCCCCAGCTTTGGGCACAGGGTCGGCATCAGGACGTGATCGATTATGTTGCCCAAGATGTTCGGATCGCGCTGCAAGTCGCTGAGACGTGCGAGAAGAAGCGTTCCTTCGCGTGGCTAACGCGTAGAGGTTCCATCAACTCAATGGCTTTGACTCGCGGGTGGTTAACCGTCAGGGATGCCATACGGCTACCGGAGCCCGACACATCATGGATGAATGATCCAATTCCAAGACGACAGTTCACGCAGTGGATGGCAACGTCAGAGTGACCCTGTTCCCGCCGAATTGACAACCCCTTCGCAGTCAATCCCCTTCGACATGGGAATCTGTGTTAGACTCTCGCGTAAGCCAGTGTTCAGGCGTAAATTAGCGTGATGTTCCCCACCGAGATCCCCTTTGCACCCGTTGGACCTGCTCTTGTACCGCTTTGGGGCGCGGTGATTATCCTGACCGCTTCGGCAACCCCACACAGGCGAGTCTCGTGAGCCTGCCCTCCCTCGCCACCCTTAGCCGGACCTTAGAGGGGCTGCCCGCGAATCTGCGCGGGGCGCTCTGGATCGTCCTCTCGGCTACCCTGCTAACCATCATGGGAGTGATGGTGAAGCAGCTCGGCCAAGATATGCACAGCTTCCAGATCGTCTTCTTTCGCTGCCTGATCGGCGCCGCCCTCATGCTGCCCTTGATCCTCCGTGCCGGGCTCGGCAGCCTCCGGACACAGCGGCCGGGTCTGCTCGTGCTCAGGGTGCTCATGGGAATCTCCGCCATGTTCTGCGTCTTTTATGCTTTTTCCCACATGCCATTCGCCGAGGCAGTGGCGATCATCTTCTCCCGTCCCTTGTTCGCGGTGGCTCTTGCTATCCTACTCCTTGGCGAGACCGTTGCGTGGCGCAGGATCTCGGCCGCGGTGATCGGATTTCTCGGTGTCCTGATCATGGTCAGACCGGGCACTGCTGCGTTCGACGCGGTCTCACTTGTCGCGGTCGCGGCGGCTGTGATGGCGGGCTGCCTTGCTGTTATTATCAAGAAGCTCTCGCGCACCGAGACTACTACGACCATCGTTGCATGGTTCACTGTGGGCGGGACAGTCATCAGCTTCGTCCCAACCTTTTTCGTCTGGAGCACTCCGAAGATCGAGCAATGGGGGCTTTTGTTTCTGATCGGAGCCGTTGGCGTAGCCGGACAGGCAGCGCTCACCCGCGGTTTCTCCACCGGCGACACTTCATTCGTGACCCTGTTCGACTATACGCGGCTTGTCTTCGCCACCTTGTTCGGCTTTTTCCTGTTCCGAGAGATCCCAGACATTTGGGCCATTATTGGGGCTCTGGTGATCGTTGGCAGCGGCTATTACATCGCCCACCAGGAACTCGCCCTGCGGCGGCAGGGCGGATCGAAGCGGAGCGTTTCCCTGTGACCTGCACGCTCGCGCCGCTAATACAGTGCGGTCCCACAGCACCGGGGGAAACTGCAACCGGGGTCAGACCGACTGGCAGATTCTGCTCAAAAAACCTATCCCTATTGATGTAAGTCGGTAGCTCTTACAACATCAGCTCGGGATCGCCTACGCTATGATTATTTTTGTCGGATCGGGATTTAATGTAATCCCCAAATCCGTTGATTTGCTAAGGAGTTCATTAGTAAGGTGTCATCAGGCAACCGAGGGGCGAGTCCTGGAGAGCGCGGGCACAGGGACGTGAAGGTTGCGTTCTGGCCCGGGCGGTGGGAATAGCCACCCTTGGAGAGGACGGGGGGTGG